>CAMCYZ010000152.1 GCA_945885545.1 Spirosoma fluviale | reverse complement strand
TGCATTTGTGGCCTACCAAACTGCCTACCTAAAAGCAAATTACACCGAAGAATACATGGCGGGGGTATTGACCTCACAACTCGGAAACATTGATAAGATTACGTTTTTCATGGAAGAATGTAAGCTACTGGGATTGAATGTAAAAGGGCCAGATGTAAATGAATCGTACAAAAGATTTAGTGTAAACAAGAAAAAAGAAATTCGTTTTGGATTGGGCGGAATCAAGGGAAGTGGAGATGCCGCCATAGATGCTATAATAGAAGAAAGAGACAAAAATGGGCCTTTCTCGGATATTTTTGATTTTGTAACCAGGGTAAATCTTCGCACAGTAAACAAAAAAACGCTTGAATCATTGACTTATGCAGGAGCGTTTGACTGTTTTGACGATATTCATAGAGCAGTATACTTCCATGAAAGCGAAGGTAGCACTTTTATAGAAAAACTAATACGCTATGCCAACAAAGTAGCTGAAGATAAGGCATCTGCACAAAACTCTCTCTTTGGAGGTTTTGAAACTAATGGTGGATTTGATATTCAGAAACCAAAGTCTGAAAACATTGAACAATGGGGAGATATAGAAAAACTCAAATATGAAAAAGATGTAGTGGGTTTCTATATTTCTGGCCATCCGCTCGACCAGTTTTCCATCGAAATGTCGCTTTGCAAGCCACTGGATCAGCTGTTTGAGCCTGACAATATCAACCGTGAATTTGTTGTTGGAGGGGTGATATCTTCAGTACAACAGAAACAATCCAAAAATGGAAATCCGTTTGGTATTTTTAAGATTGAAGATTATACTTCTTCTCTCGAAATTATGCTTTTTGGCAAAGATTACGTAGAGTTTTCGAATTATCTCGGACTTGGTTTTTTTGTAAGTATTAGAGGAAAAATCCAAACCAAATGGAACAGAGAAGGCGAACTGGAGTTTAAACCTCTGCAAATTGACTTGCTCAGCGACATGAAAGCCAAGCGATTTAAGGAAGTAAATGTAAAACTTAATTTGGCTGAAATAAACGACATCACCATCAATGGCCTGTTGGATATAATTACGTCTAATCCTGGGAAATTCAACTTCAAGATGAACGTGTATGACATGGACGAAAAATATGATGTGGTCATGTTTTCAAGAACCATGAAAATTGACCTCAACAAAGACGTACAGAGGAGCCTTCTGGAAATAGTGGGAGAAGAAAACGTTAGTTTTGGTTAAGTGTTGGGCAGTTTTTGCAAACGGAAATTCCGGAAAATAAAAAAAACATATTTACAAACACCTAATAATTAGACACTTGAACTGAGTCACACAGAAGACTTTCTTGAAATATTAAAACCATACTCTACATTAGATGGCATTTTGTGTTTCCAACGTTTATGTGTCCATAGCCAATATCTGGGGTCAGTTACAATGTCTTTTTCGAGTAGCTCTGCATGTTTTTTCATTATAAAACCCTCATTCTCAGACTTAGACTTATCGGAAATCAACGCAAAAGTCATGGTATAATGTCCTTTTTTAGGAACAGTAACATGGGCAAAAACCACGGGATAATCAAACTGTTGTGCAATTTTTTCAGTACCTACAAAAAACGTAGTGTCTTGATTTAAGAATCTTGTCCAGAAGGATTTTGTAGGCGGTGCAGATTGGTCGTTAGCCAAAGTTAAGGCAAATGCCTGCCCATAATCTTTTTTGATATTGGCAAATGTGTCGAATGTAGGAAAGAAAACCGTTCCAAATGCCGTTCTGGACTTGTAAAACAGTTTATTGAAGTAGTTATTGCTCATTTTGTGATACGGAACCAAAACCTTGTGTTTCAAGTAGAAAGGCATTGCTTTCGCAATGAGTTCATAGTTGCCGATATGACCAAGCGTAATAACCACATTTCTATTTGCTTCAAAAAACGGGAGTAGTAATTCGATATTCTCCAATTTTATTTTTTCTAGTAAAGATTCCTTGGAAATAGTGAAACTCTTAATGGTTTCGACAAACATATCAGCTAGATATTTATAAAAATCAGAAGCAATCAAGGCTCTTTCAGCCTGACTTTTTTCGGGAAAAGAATTCTTGAGATTCTCGGCAACAACGTTTTTCCTGTAGCCAATTATTTTAAATAGTATTGGATAAATAAAACCACGTGAAATGACATACAGAACTTTTATTGGTAGAATTGAAAATAAATAAAGAAAAGGCAACAGAATATAAAAAGCAATTGCTTGCATAAATTAGTTTTTTGATTGTAAAAAATTATAATAATCCTCTTTGGTGTCTAAATCTACCGCTCCCAAATCAAAATCCACGGAGATTATTTCCTCAGGATATTTATTAAAAAATTGCTTTGCACCGTGTTCAGGTTTCATGTCCAAAATATCCTCAAATCGTTCTTTTTTGTATAATACGGGCACACCCATGGTCCTACCATATTTTGAAGCAATTATCGTTTTATTAGGAAATTCACGTGCAGTTTCGATAAGTTTATTAATAATGACAGCATTTACAAAAGGCATGTCAGAGGTCATAAATATCAGACCATCAAAACCCTTGGTAATCAAATAAGCACCTACTAGGCCCATCTTTATGGAGCTACCCATGCCTGTTTGCCAATCCGGATTGTCAATTATGCCTATCGGAATATTTTCTAAGAGTGGTACAATTT
Source organism: Spirosoma fluviale (assembly GCA_945885545.1). Taxonomy (GTDB): domain Bacteria; phylum Bacteroidota; class Bacteroidia; order Cytophagales; family Spirosomataceae; genus Leadbetterella; species Leadbetterella lacustris. The sequence continues at coordinate 6,709 of CAMCYZ010000152.1, read as the reverse complement.
TGGTTTTATTAGCTCCAACCACTACTGTTACAGGATGAGCTTCAGTATCAAGTACTTCATCTATTAAATATTTAAGCATAGGTACTCCAAAAATCGGCAGAATTTGTTTGGGCACACCCATGCGTTTTGATTCTCCTGCTGCTAAAATTACCACTCCAATGTTCATTTATCCGATTTTTTGTGCAAAATTGCAATAATTTTACGTGCAAATGAAAGTTTTGGCATGATGTTTTCGTTTCCAAAGCTGAATATAAATTTTATCCTAATGAAAATAAGAAAAGCTTTCTTAATCCTTAAGACTGTTCTACTGAGTATTGTGTTAATTAGTTGTGGTGGCGGCGATGTAAATCCCAACGGTTCTACCTTTGACATTTACATAGATTTTTGGAACACATCTGGCAAAAGCCCCGAAATCAGATTTGATGAGTTGAAAACTTCTAGGGAAATCAAAATTGACTTCACAAAGACCTTTGGTGGACAAGTTGATGGGCCAGCAGGAACTAAAGTAATTATTGATAACTTCAGAATAATTGACGAATTCTCCAATAATTACAATATCGAAGCTATCAATGCTTACGAATTTAAAAAAGAAACGAATAACTGGAAAAAAGACGTGGAGTTTACCATGTCTTTTAGTCAATCTGAGGACATCAGCGTGGTTTTGGTTTTAGACCGAAGTGAATCACTAGGAACTGACTTTGAAACAGTTAAAACTTATGCTATAGATTTTATCGAGAAAATATTTACTGATAGAAAAGTGGTCAAAATGGGTATTGTAGATTTCTCCGACACTGTCAACGAGTTTCCGCTTTCTACAGATAAAGAAGCCTTGAAAAACTATGTAAAAAACTTAAAACAAGGTAAATTTACTGCTCTTTACAATGCCATGGATGCAGGTATAGACATGTTGCAAGCTTCCAAATCGCAGTCGAGGGTATTGTTTACGTTTACTGATGGATCCGACAATATGGCTCCTCCAGCAGTCAATGCTGATTATCTCTTGGGTAAAATAAAATCTGACAAAAATTCTTATAAAATCACTAGCTTTTGCATTGGTTTGAACGGAAAAGGTGGTGTTGACAAAACTGTTTTGACAAAACTGGCGAGTGGTGGTTCTGCCAATTTCCCTGAAACTGTAAAAGAGCTAAAAGACGTATTTACGAAGTTTGGTAGAGTTATTTCTAATGTTTACAACCTGGAATATATAAGAAATCAGCAAATTATAAACCGTGCTGATCCAAGAAAATTGAAATTTGAGATTATAACTTCAAAATAAAGACAGGTGAATTCTGACAAAAAAGCCTTGAGTTTCAAGGCTTTTTTGTGTTTTAGTATTTATCATTTCTTCTTTTTGATATTACTCCCTTTCATCATTTTGGGTCTTTTCTGGGTTTCTATGGCTATACCCAACAAATCTCTAATGACAACAGAAGCAGCCACTCCACCAAAAGCCGCCGGCAAATAAGAGATAGTACCATAAGCCGACTGCTTGAAGTTTGAGCCATCAGTCATTATCAAGGACTCTTTATCCATTTCTTCCAAAGAATAAACGGCACGAACACCCTTAAAAACTTCCATTTTCTTGAGTCTTTTTCTGACATAAAATGCTAGTTTACAGGTATGGGTCTCATATAAATCCGCTACTCTAATCTGCGTAGGATCTGTTTTACCACCTGCTCCCATAGAACTCACCACTTTTTTGCCGCTTTTATAAGCAGCAGCTATTAATGTTAATTTGGGAGTAATGCTGTCTATGCAGTCCATCACGTAATCATATTCGTTTCTAAGGAGTTCCTCACAACGTTCAGGGCTCAAAAATTCGTTTATAACATGGAGCTTCAAGTCAGGATTGATGGCCAGAAGCCTGTCTTTCATCCAACCGGCTTTGCTTACTCCATGGGTTGTGAATAGGGCTGGAAGTTGACGATTTCTGTTGGTTGGATCAACAACGTCACCATCTACAATGGTCATCTCCCCTACTCCAGCTCTACAAATAAACTCCGCAGCAAATGAACCTACACCACCTAAACCCACTACCAAAACGTGGGATTGCTGAAGTTTTTGTATATTTTCTTTTCCAATCAACAGCTCACTTCTCGAGAGCCAACCTAAATCACTCATAAGTACAATTCTAAATAATTTTGATAAATACTATCTTTTAATTCTTCCATTTCAATATTCAAAACCTCAGAGGCTGATTTATAAACTTCACTCACAATCAACTCATTATCGTCATCAGTTTCAAAAAAAACTTGACTTAAAGGAATATTTTTTAATGCACTTTTGACCAACTCGGCACCTATCAAAGCTTTGCCAAAAGAGAGAAAAAAGCCTTTTTTTGTTAATTCTATGGCTAAATCTGCTTTTCTATTATAACCGTGTATAATCATCGGGACTTTCGGCCTAACCACCTTCTTTATGGCAATGAGCTCATTAAAACTCTTTACGCAATGAATGACAATCGGCTTTCTTACAGTTTCGGCAATTCTGATTTGTTTCAAAAAAACTTCCTCTTGCAATTTCAAGTCAGGGCCTTTGAGTTTATCCAGGCCAATTTCACCAATAGCCTTTACTCTTGAGTCTGCAGCCAAAAACTCTAAAATCTCCAGTTGCTCAGAAAACAACTCCTCCGAAACACTCCATGGATGAATTCCTACCGAAACAGACTCATTTTCTCCAAAAAAAAGCTCTAAATCTGCTCCCAAAGAACTCGCCGTGATGTCCGAATTAAAAACTTTTTTTATATTGGCATCAGAAGACCGAGAATGGGTATGAATATCTAAAAACATATTAATTTTTTCACAAAAATAACAATAATGGGTAATCTTAGGATAGAATGTAAGGCATTTAGTGATTTAAGTGTCGATGAACTATATGAAATATTGGCTTTAAGGTCGGAAGTTTTTGTGGTGGAACAAAATTGTATATTCCTAGACCTCGATCACAAAGACCAAAAGGCATTACACTTCATGGGCTTTGACCAAAAAAATCAATTGATGGCTTACACCAGACTTTTTAACAAGAGCGTTTATTATCAGGGCTTCTTAAGCATCGGTAGAGTAGTGGTCTCACCAAAAGGCCGAGGAGAAGGTTATGGAAGAGAAATATTTGGTAAATCTGTGGAGAAGGTTCAAGAGCTGTTTGGACAAAAATTGATAAAAATAGGTGCCCAAGCATATCTAGAGAGCTTTTATGGATCATTTGGTTTCGAAAGTATCAATGAAGATTATGTAGAGGATGGGATTCCGCATAAAATGATGGTGAGAATTTAGTCATTTGGTATTAAACAGTATATTTTATATTTTTGACAAAAAAAGAACAACATGGTATTGCCTCTAAATATCCCAAAAGAAGGAAAGTTCACAAATGATGAACTAATAGCTCTATGTTTGGCAAATCCTGAATTGAATATTGAAAGAGACGAAAAAGGTCAAATTTTAATAACTATGTCGCCTACTTATGCACTAACCAGCTCGTTCAACAGTAATATTCTGATTGAAATCGGCATTTGGAATAAAAAGAACAAAACTGGAAAGATTTTCGACTCAAATTCAGCTTTTTTCTTAGTAGACAATTCAATGAGAGGTCCTGATGTAGCTTGGATCTCCAAAGAAAGATGGAATCTGCTTAGTTTGAAAGAGCAAAAATCTATTCCGCAGATCGTCCCTGATTTCATTATTGAACTTCAATCTGAAACTGATAACATAAAAGAATTGAAGCAAAAAATGACCAAATGGGTTAGAAATGGAGTAAAATTGGCTTGGTTGGTAAGTCCACAGTCTCAAGAAACTTTGGTTTATTTCAATGGTAAAACAGAAACAATACCTTTCGACAAAACGTTAGATGGGAAAAATATACTGGTGGGTTTAGAATTGGTTATGGCTGAAGTTATTGAAGGATAGGTCTAAGAACTATTTTCTATTTGAAATATTTAAAATTTAAAATTTATGAACTGGAAATCCCATATTGAATCAAACCCAAATATATTGTTTGGAAAACCTGTCATTTCCAAAACCAGAATTTCAGTAGACTTAATTCTTGAAAAAATAGCCTCTGGGGATACCATAGCAGATATTTTGGAAGCCTATCCAAATATAAGCAAAAATGACTTTTTTGCCTGTCTGCAATTTGCTTCGGAGTCAATAAAAAATGAAGTTGTATTTTCATTGGCATCTTAAAATGAAAATTATAGCCGATGAAAGTGTTGATTTTGGAATTATAAAAAAACCTATGGAAATAACTTTGAAGTTATTTAATCTCGAAGTCAAACTCTGGAATTAGCGATTTGGAGGTTTTGGGAATTTCAAGTAAACACAAATGCCTGTTAATTACTGAAGATAAAGACTTTGGAGAGCTCACTTAAAGACTAAAATTAGAGCATTTTGGAATTCTTTTGATTAGATTGAATGAAACGATTAGAGAAGAGCGAATAAATCAAACAGTTTAAACTATTATTCAATATTTTGAAGAACTGAATATGAACTTCTCTGTTTTGAACACTACGGGATTGAGGATAAAAAGAAAAATCACCCAATAATTTAGTACTTTGAAACTCAATTCACCCTCACCACTTTCTTCAATTCCATCACACCTGAAGCAGTTTTAACTTTTAAAAATAGAAAATCGTTTACGTTCTGAATTTGGTCAAAATCTACGAAATTTTCGCCTGAGGCTAGTTCAATATCCTTCTTTAGAATCACTCTTCCTTTAAGGTCCGAAAAAGAGACTTCTGCTTTTTGAGTATTTTGGCTTGAAATCTTTACTTGAAGTTTGTCAACAAAAGGATTTGGAAATGCGGTAACCCTAAGAATTTCAGAAGGTAACTCGTTAGAAGTCACCACAAATTCCTCAGGAAAATTCCGATCCATCCAAGTGAGTCTATTGAAGATCCAGTTTTTCAGCTCCACTAATTCTAAATCCCACGTGGCTGGCACAGGCTGCGGGCTCGGCCAAACGTATGTTCCAATTATGGGCCATTTCTGGAAATTTCTAACAGCAGCTTCTCCCAAATTCAACTTCAAATTGTCTATTTCCTTGACTATTCTATCATGATCAAGCACTCCACCTCTTTTTCGCTGTTCAAAATATACATTTCGAAGCTCACCAATAAATTTCGGATCGGAAACCATCCTTTCCCAAAAAACAGGCACTTGGAGACCATCTCTTGGACATATTTCATTAAATTTATAGGCCCACAAATCATATCTTTGTCCTTGGCAATAATCGGCATTTCCATAAGAAATATCATAATCCCAAGGCGGACTAGCTGTCAACTTCCCCCCTTTTGAGTCTTTATCTTTGTAGAAATAAGAACTTATTCTGTACCCATCAATATTTCGAGATACTTCGTTGATAATAAACATTTTAGCAAAAGAACTCAAATCCACATATTGAGCATATCCGTTCAGTTCGTCTTTATAATCTTTGCCATAAACAGCGTCTTCAAACTTGCGAATATAAGCCCTGATATAGTTCCTCTGGGTATCATTAATTGTCTTGGGTAAATGATAAAAATATTGATTGGCAAAACCGTTGGTGTTGGTGTAATTCGACCTAAAAGTTCCATAATTTGTTCCTGTACTTTTATCAATTTTTACAATATAGCCCCCAGTCAGCTCGTCTCCTGCGGTATCTTCTGGTTTCAAAGTAGCTATGTCCACTCGGTTTTTGTCTACCTTGATTTTTTCCATCAAAACATAAACGCCTTGATAAAGATTATCTATTACAACCTCCACATATTTTGTTCTACTGGCATTCATACCGATTTGGCGAGCCAAACTCATGCTTAAAACGTTGTGCATCAAGCTCTTTTCGTTATAGGAAGCATAAAGAATCCAGTCTGATTCTTTTGGTAAACCACACAAAGCCAACGGATTATTCTCTCCTTTTTCGGTTCTGAGTTCAATTCCAAATGGCTTTTTCGGAAACATTTGAGAACTTGAGCCACGGTGTTCAATTCCTACAAAGCTGTTGTAGTGATATTCTGTATCGGTCAATTTATTATCTTTCCCTTCACCATTATAAACTACTTTTAACTCAGCCAAAATCTTTGGCTCGTCTACGATGGTTTGACCTTTAGTATTAATAATAAAGATAGGCAACTTACTTGTCGTTAACTGAGCAAAAGCAGCATAAGAAGAAAAAACAAACACAAACAGCAACCTCAAATTTTTCATTTAGCCTCTCTTCTTTTTTTATATTGTTTAGCAAAAACAAATAACAACACGCCGAAAGCAATTACACCTCCAAAAAGCTTTACAAAATCCAAGAAATCACGAACCACAGCCAGCAAAACAATGGCTACCAAAAACAAAGTCGGAAGCTCGTTTAAGAGTCTATAATTAAACGAACTGGTTTTGTCCTCGTTTTTTTCTTGCTTTACTATAATAGAACGACAATAAAAATGATAAATGACCAGCAAAACAAGTAGTAGTAATTTGATTTTAATCCAACTTTGGTCCAAAATTGCTGGATTGATTGCCAACATCAAAAGCCCAAAAATCCAAGTGATGAACATGGCTGGTGTAGAAATAATCTTATACACTCTCCATTGCATGAGGGTGAATTGGGCCCTCCAGTCAGCTTGCAGCTCTTTTGGCTTCTGATCAGCTTCGGCATGATAAACGAACATCCTGACCAAGTAAAACAAGCCTGCAAACCAAGTAACAAAACCAATAATATGAAAGGCTTTGAAGAAGGAATAATAATT
>CAMCYZ010000151.1 GCA_945885545.1 Spirosoma fluviale | reverse complement strand
AAGTGGATGAAATGATTGAAGTTAAAGGATGGAAAGCCCTTGGAAATAAGCTGGTTTACGAAAAAATCATTGAAATAAAAACCTTAGACCCTGAAGCTGAGGAAGAAGAAGATGAGGAATTGGACGATGCCGAAGTTCAAGAAATGGTAAACAGCGACATCGAAGAAAACGATGAAGAGTTAGCGATAGAGTCAGAAAATGAAGGAAATATAGTTCCTGAAAAGGCGGAATTAAAACTTCCAGATTTACCATCTGACGAACATAACAAAACAGATAACGCCGGCGAAGGAGAGCAATTGGGACTTTTTTAAATCGACCACATTTTTTTTCTGTAAAACCTTGTAAGGGTATGTAGTTCTCGTCATTACCCTAAGCCTTTTGCAAAGGGGGGTGTTATTAGGAGATAGCAGAAATACGCCTATAACAATAATTGTAGTTTATTGAAGGGTATTTTAACTGTAAAACCTTAAGGTGACGGAGGACCGACCTAAAGTCGAACGCAACCCCAGCCTCTCCTGAGGAGAGACTTGAAATAGGAGCTATATTAAACGACAACTATATAATAATTGTTAATTTATCAGCGAAATGATGGTAAAAGAATAAATAAACATTTTTTGTAAATAAAAACTCAAAACAGTAAATTTCTGTTTTTGAAATTGAAAAATTAGATGGTGTATGAGAATTTTTACTTGTAAAAATGGTATCCCCGTACATGTCACAATAGTTCGTTTTTTGTAGTTATTGACCATTCGAAATAAAAAAAACGAATTAGCGATTTTAGATTATTTTTATCTACACAAAAACGATATATGAAAAACATTGATGGTGAAACAATTCCAAGTACGGCCTCCAACATTTGTGATGATATATTACATATAGTTTCGGATTGTGATACTGAAATAGTTTGTTATTAAGTTGCGAAATTCTAGGTATAAAAAGTAATGAAATATCGGATGTCCCCAAACTATTGACAAGTCCAGTTTGGAATGGAGCTATTGTAAGAATTCATAAAAAGGGATATCAAAAAACAACACTCAGAATATATTAGATAAAAATGCAGTCTAAATTTTTCAACTAATAGATAATCAGAAAGATAGAAAGTACTAAGTCATTAAATTATTCGCAATAAATACAAATATCTTTTCTGATGTGAATGATGTTTTGGGGCTTGGTAGAACAGAAAAAAAGAACATGCGAGGCAATTTATGATTTGACTTTTTAGGTACTAAAAAAGTATGGAAAAATTAAGTCGGTAATCAAAACAAGCTCACATTTAATCAAAAAATGAATGGAAAAGAGCCTTAAAGCCAAAAACTCTGTATCCGTACTGCTAACGAAAATTGAAAAAAGAATCATTGCTCATATAATAGTACGTCTGTCTATAGAAAATAAACTGTAATGGAACTTAGATGATTTTTTAAAGTAAGAGACTTGGCACTAAAAAGAATGGAAAAATCAAGCAAAAGTTTTGAACTTATATCTAAACCAGGTTTATCAATGGTTGAAGCTGAAAAATAAATAAAAATTCTAACCCTCTAAAAAAATTAAAGAATACTCCCTCAGATAATCATCGACAATTAATTATGAAAATTTAAATGCGTATTCCCTAATCTTAATCCAAAAACATGTTCCAACCTGACAAACAAATTTTGTTAGAAATCGTAATAAACCAAATGCCATTTGGCAAATACAAAGGCACGCTTTTGTGTGATTTGCCCGTCAGCTATTTAGAATGGTTTCTCAGAAAAGGTGGCTTTCCAGAAGGCAAACTGGGTATGCAGCTTTCTACGGTTTACGAAATAAAATCAAACGGCTTGGACGAAATTCTTTGGACAATAAAGAAGATGAAACATTCATGACTTAGATTTCAGACACATAGAAATGGCTATTTCTTAGCGTTTTTCCGGTAAATTAGAAATACCATTATTTGCCATAATGTTCACCTAGCACCTTTTCAGCCATTTTGCCTTGCGGAGAGAATGTTTCTCTTTCATGAAAATGATCGATTTCAGTCGGAAACCACTTCCAGATAAACGCACCTGCACACCATGACTGTTTCCAAGCACTTTCAAAGAAAGATTGATAGGCTTTAGCTTGAAGACTTTCATTTTTAGGTTTTGAATAATCAGTTTCCCAAGGCTTTTCTGTGCTATAATCGTTGCTCCTGTATCCTATTTCAGTAAACAATATAGACTTTTGCTGCTTCGCTGCGTATTTATCCAGTTTTTTTAGGTACGTTTTCCAACCTTGATTTAGTTGGTTAACACTTGGCTCTCGCTCATCAGAAAGTGGAAAATAACCATCGACTCCAATAAAATCCAACTCTTCCCAAAACGGTACTTTCTCAAAACAATCCCAATTTTCGGCATAGGTCAATTTCCCTTTATACACCTTTTTAATATCAGAAATCAAGCCAAACCAGTAGTCCTCTCTGCCTTGCACATGGCTGCCCATTTCGGTAGCTATACAAAAAACCTCCACTTTTTCTGACTCAGCCAAACGTGCAAAAGTGAGGATATATTCCTTAAAACTTTCCTCGAAAATCTTCCAATCTGACTCTTTTTCAAAATTCAAATCGCCGGTAAACTGGCCCCAACCTAGCCACAAATGAGGCTTGAGCATAACTTTCATGCCTTTTGAATGAGCCATTTCTATGCATCTTTTTACACCCGCTGGTGTTTCTCCCCACCATTGTTGTTTTTTTGTGGTGTCTATCTGAAACCTCACTTTGGCACTTCCTTTCGGCACAAACGCATAAGGCATTAATGAAACCCAATCGGCGTTTACATTTTGAATCGCATGAAAACAAGTGATATCGACTTCTCTGGGTGGTGCTACCAAAGATAGCCCTTTCATCTTCAAACCTTTGTACTGAAATGCCTTATCGCCAAAACCATAGAAATAAAAACCACCAAAAAGGAGAAGAATAAAAGCAGGAGTAAGTAGTTTTGTTTTCAATATATTAATTTCAAGAATGAAAGAATCGCTAGAAAGTGCCCATAAATTTAAAATCTGGAAAGCTAACCTACAAACTAATGGACTAAAAATAAATAATATACAAGAAATCTACACCAGACATAGATATAACGGAGAGGCTTTGTTTTCATTAGTAATGCTTGACGCAGAGACTCCCGAAGGGGATAAAATACCACCGATATGTTTCATAAAAGGCGAAGTAGTATGTATTTGTATTGTTTTGATTGATAAAGAAACCAAGGAAAAGTATTTACTTTTGGTAAAACAAAGAAGAATAGCTGAAGGTGGATTTACGTTTGAACATCCAGCTGGAATGGTTGATGGCACCAAGTCGCCGCTTGAAATAGCTGTAATGGAAGTAAAGGAAGAAACAGGAATAGTTGTGAGTGAAAATGACCTAATTGATCTTTCACCAAATAAAAGGCTGTTTCCGAGTACTGGAACCTCAGACGAAGCCATGTATTTTTACTTTTGTGAGATTACTTTAGACAAAAAAGAAATCGAAGCATTTGAAAATAAAGAAATGGGCACGGAGTATGAATTTGAACGAATAACAACACATGTTTATCCTTTCGTAGAAGGACATCAGAAAATAAACAATAGTAATGGACTCTTGCTCAATTACTTGTATTTATCAGCCGTAAAAGATTTTGAAACACTAAAAAGAATTTAACTTTATACTTAAATTAAACTTTCAAGACTAAGTCTTTAGACATACAGAAAAATCAATATTCCATATCGTCTTTGAGACTACGATGTAAATGATAAACTAAAGCTTTGGGACAAATTAAAGAACTGATTACAATAACCTGAAATAATAGCAAATTGTATAAAGCTATAATTATCAATACCTTACATTGTTTAAAATAAATGCTATTTTTCTCCTATTTTTCTGTTTGGTTCGTTGAAAAGTAATGGAACGAAGAAATTTATCAGTTCAAAAATACTAAATCTAAAATTAAAGGAGACCACCAAGTCAGAATCGTATCGGCCCGCCATGTCGGTTCAGAAAGTATCTTTCTAGACCAAGCCGACGTCTCGGCTAATTTCGAATGGGTCGGTGATAAGAGGTTACGCAAAAAGAAGTGCGTACGACCAATACTACCGAGCAAGGCATAGAAAGTTTATGATTTACAGTGATTTTTAACGCCGAAACTTTGATCATTCAGAATTATTTCAAGTTAATACCTGGACTTGCTGCCTCGAGTGCTCAAGATTAGTTCATAAAAACTAACTATTTTAAATTCCTTATCAATTGAATATTTCAAAAAGTGTAATAAATTTTGTAGGTTTGGTGAGCCTTTTTTTCAATTAAAAAACTGTTAAATGAAACTTCCTAGTTCAATAATCTTCTATTTTCTTATAATCTCCTTTCAACTTTATGCCCAAAAGTCTCCAATCGTCTCCAGTTCTTTAGTGTTTCCATTACAAGGAAAACACGTTCATGCGAGCAGCTTGGTGGTACTGCCGAATGGGGATAAACTCATCGTATGGTTTGAAGGCAATGGTGAAAGAACTTCTGACGATGTTAAACTTATGGGAGCTAGACTCGAAAAAGGCAAAAGCAAATGGTCTGAGCCTTTTTTAATGGCAGACACACCGAATATCCCTGATTGTAATCCTGTCCTATTTTTAAACAAAAAAAACCAGCTGTTTTTAGTTTGGATTGCAGTGCAAGCCAACAGATGGGAACAATCAATTTTGAGATTTAGAACCTCTTCGAATTATCTAAATCTTGGCCCACCGGTATGGGAGTGGCAAGATAATATACTTCTAAAACCGAATGATTCATTTGCGGTGGAAGTCGAGAAAAAACTAAAAGGCTTACCCGAACTCCCCGCAGGATGGGCCGGATATGCCCCCAAGTACGACGAAATGATTATTGAGAGCAGCAAAGATCCTGTAAAAAGAAGCTTTGGATGGATGACTAGAATCAAACCATTAATATTGGACAATGGAAAGGTAATTTTGCCGCTCTATTCTGACGGTTATAATATGTCTATAATGGCTATTTCTGCAGACCATGGAGAGAGTTGGAAACCTAGTAAGCCACTAGTAGGTAGAGGACCAATACAACCTGCATTGGCTTTAAAGAAAAATGGAAACGTCATAGCTTTGATGAGAGACAGCGGAGATGAGCCTTCAAGAGTTCAAAGAAGCGAATCCACCGACGGTGGCGAAACTTGGACAGCCGCCACCAAAACTGCCATACCCAATACTGCCAGTCTAGAACTATTGACATTAAAAGACGGTCGTTGGATATTTGTGGGTAATGATGTAGAGGATGGTAGATACAGACTTGGTCTTTACGTATCCAAAGACGAGGGTGAAACCTGGAAACACAGCTTTTATGTCGAAAATGACAGTACAAGAAAGATGAGTTTTTCCTACCCAAGTTTAACACAAACTATGAATGGCAACGTACTTGTAAGTTATTCATTTCACCCAACAAAAGATTTGAAATCAATTAAAGTGGTAGAAATAGAACCCAGCTTACTAAAATAAATACAGCTTTATTAATTTAGATTGACCCTACACAGATTACCTCACATCTGAGCGGTTTTTGTAACTTAAAATAGCCCATTTCAAACTCTTTTGAAAGGTAATCTATAGGTTCTTTTTTTATAAAAATACGTTTAACAAACGACATTGGCTTTTTAAGTCCATTCAGAATTATCGATTGGTTGTTCGCTCCTGTCAATCGGATAAAATAATTAGCCGAAGGAGGAAAATCACCCATCAAACTAATCTTATATAGCCTACTTTCTTTACCACCCCAGTCAGACTCGAAGGCAGGATCAAAAGCTACTTGTGTCAACACTGCTGTTTTGGGCAAAATAATTACTCCATTCTTAACTTTCTCCAAAACGGTCTGATATAAGTTATTTGCATTAAAATATTCATTCTTTTTTAAATAATCATATTTATACTTGGCCTCATAAGCCACCGTCTGACGTTCGTTATTAACCATACCATTTTCAAGATTGTAGGCATCCATCATCAGCGTTTCATTTTTCAGAATAAGATAATCGCTCGACTTAAGATACCAACCAATATAAAACACAATAAATAAAATAGACAGTCCCCATTGTATTTTTTTGAATGATTGGTTCTGGAAAATGAACGAAACACCAGCTAGGAAAATCAAAATTCCATAGATTTTATACCTAGATCCCAAAACACTTTCATAGCCTACAATCCAATAATTATAACGACTAACCACAATTATTCCCAGTGAAGCCGCTCCAAAAAAGAAAATGAGTTTCTCGAAATCATAAGTTTCCACCTTCCAGTTTTTCAGTAGCAAGTAAGTACTAAAAATAAATGTAACAAATCCCAAAATTCCTAAAACGAAAAAACCAAAATCATTATTAACTAACCTAAACTGACCTCCAACAGCTATAAAAAAACCCCACAAGAGCTCAATATTATATTTCAGCAAGTTGTCGAACAAATTAATACTTGAACTACCACTAACTCCTGAGCTCAAATATATGACCAGCTGAAGCAAAAAAACGGCTAGAATGATATAGCTATGGGGATGCCTTTTTCTGAAGAAAGCGTACAACAATACCAAGAAAACTGTCATAAATCCAAGAGCACTGCCAAAAGGCACAATAAAAAGGCAAATGTAAAAAAGTGTATTTGAGGTGGTACTAATCAACGCTTTTTTCTTTGAGATAAGATAAAATAACACCAAAGAAAACGAAACCGTAGCCAGTTGATAAGAAGCCACATCGTTTCTAAAAAACATCTCCCAGTTGCAATGACTGAGCAAAAGAAAACTTAAAAGCACTAGAAAAACAGGAAGATGCTTGTACTTTTTATAAAAAACCAGAACCAAAACAAATGTGTAGAGATTGACAAAATAGAGAATGATTCCAAAGTCAATCCTATTGAAAATACCCATGGGAATTAGCATGGATAGACGAATAAGAAACGGTCTACTTTCATTATCAGGAGTCATCAAAACAACTAATTTTTCACGAAAACCACTGGCATTGATATAATTATAAAAAAAATCCATGAAAACTCGGTGATCATCTTCAAAAGGAAAATTAATAGATTGTGAATTCAAAACCACAAAATGCAAAACAATAGGAATAATTGCCAAAAGGCATGGTATAATATGTTGTATTTTTCGATTTTTAATCATAATGTGCTGCTTAATCAACTTTAATAAGACATGGACTTTTCAACAGACAGATAACTCTTGAAGTTAATTTTATAAAGTCAGAATATACTGGGTTTATCAGATTGGCAAAAATAGATAATTTTTGAATGAAAAACCGCTATTGCCTAACTAAGCCGAGTCATTTTAATCTTTTCTTTACATTTGCCAAAATTTTTGTTGGTTCATGTTGCTTTATTTCCAAAAAATATTTCTAAGAAATTTACGAGTAGCGTATTATCGAAAAAATAAAATCCATCCTAGCATCCGTATTTCCACCAGAAATACAATTTACCTAACTATCTGACTATGAGTATTTACTCAAAAGTAACCGAAAAGATAAAATGGACTGTCGGCATCCACTCCTGCGTTTTATGTTGCCCAGTGTCTATTTTTATACCAGAAAAGGTCATTGTTCCTGCTGCGATCATAAAGTGACTTTTTATTCTTACAATGACTATCTCCGTAGCATTTATATGAGATAAAACTGTAATTCTTTGCCAAGAGAACGGGTATTAATGCAGGCCATAGAACGTTTTTATTCAAACTGGATGGAGCTTAGCATTCACGAATCCTCGCCAATTAAGAGAGGTACTAGTGTAAAAATAAGTAAAGGATGTAAGGACAACATAGCTTCTCAATTTTTCATAAGTCATCCATTTGGCAATTGGTAAATGGTGTCAGAAATGAAGATTTAGAGAATCAGAAATTCGAAAATAAAGCCTTTGACTTGGTAATTCCTAAGATATTCTTGAACACATAAATGAACCTGAAAAAACCTTAGCGGAAATACACCCGACTTTGAAAAAAGGTGGAACTCATATTCTTAAAGTTTCAACTTAAAACGGATTTCGCCCTGCTTTATGATGGGAACAATTTGACACAAATGCCTATTTAGAATTAGTGTTTATACCAGAGTTCCATGGCAATACATTTAACACCGATGGAACGCTTATGTTTCGGCATTATGGTTATCATTATTGACATGATAGAAAAAACACCGGAGTAACTTACATTCAGACCTAGAAAGAATGCGAAAACGGCATTAAAGGCCTCTAAAATGAAATAATTATCATCAAAAAGTAGAAATAAGCTAAAACAAGTTTGAAACAAAGCCAAGTGAATCAAAAAAAATATAATTTCAACAAATTTGGCATTTGTAAAAGGAACTACTATTTTTATTAAAATTATAGCCCATTAAACAAATATAATATGAAAACTAAACTATTCTTTGTGCTTATTGCACTCTCATTCTCTTCTTTCACTTTTGACCACATTTATGTTTGGGACAAATACAAACTTCAAATAACTGTTCCCGACGACTTTGAGGTAGTTAAAAACACAGATGAAGAGTTTGAAATGGCAGGAGATGGCATGGATTTGGCCATTACTATTTTTGCTGAAAAAATAACATTAGAAGAACTAGCGGAAGCAACTGTAGCTGGAGCAGAAGCCATGAAACTCACCGAAATAGACCAAGCCCATGAAACAAAAATCAATCAACTCGATGGGTTTTATGTAGAGGGTTTTCTCGAGGATCACAGAGTAATGTTCGCAGGATTAATGGACCAAAGAACCAAAACGACCTTATTCGTAGTAATCACTTTTGCCGATGATGATGAGAATGCCGAGGCAGAAGCCTTTAAAATCATAAATTCATTTAAAAGATTAAGATAGAGTTCGAAAGACATTCGTCATTTTAGGGTAAAATAGAATTAAATTCAAGTCTTAGCCAATTGGTTTAGAGCGAATTTAATTCTATTTTAATTTTAGTCAAAACTTAAGCGATACTCATTCTTAAAATAGCTTCTGTTGCAACTGCATCAATATCCCTATTCTCTCCATATTTTACATTTCTTTCTGCAAATCGTTTCTTTATTTCTTGGATGGTCTCCTCTCCTATTCCATACGCCGACGCTTGGGTTGGAATTCCGAGTGCTTCATAAAAAGCAATGGTTTGCTGAATTGCCGCTTCGGCTAGTTCATCATCTGTACCTTTTTCACCCCAAACTTCTTTCGCATATTGAATCATTTTGGCTTTTTTCGCATCCATTCTGTATCTCATCAAATGAGGTAAAACGACCGCCAAAGTACGAGCATGGTCAATTCCGTGTAAGGCAGTAAGTTCATGACCAATCTGATGTGTAGCCCAATCACTCGGCACTCCAAGCGAAATCCAGCCATTCAGAGCCACCGTAGCCGCCCACATAAAGTTGGACATATCGTCGTAGTTGGTTTGGTCGTGCATCACTTTTGGAGCTACTCCTATCAAAGTTTTGAGTACACTTTCAGCAAATTTATCTTGAATGAGTGCATTGACTGGATAGGTCAAATATTGTTCCATCACATGGGTAAAAGCATCTGCCAAGCCGTTGGCTATTTGTACTTTTGGCAACGAATACGTAGTCGTAGGATCTAAAATAGAAAACTGTGGATACAAAAGTGGACTTCCCATTCCGTACTTTTCTTGAGTTTCTTTTCTAGAAATCACTCCACCTGAGTTCATTTCTGAGCCTGTGGCTGGCA
>CAMCYZ010000150.1 GCA_945885545.1 Spirosoma fluviale | reverse complement strand
CCAAGGTGCCGTGTGAGCCTTTTATTAAGCTGGCATCTAGGGGTATTACATCCATTCGGTATCTAAATCCGAGGAGTTTTCGAGCCAGTTTATAGGCTGCTCGAAGTTTTATGAATGGATTTGCAGGGTTCATGAACATCTCCACAGGGTCGTAGCCAGGTTTGTTGTGTATGTCCACGCTTCTTGCAAAGTCAGGTGCTAGCTTGTCGTCTTCCCAGTAGTAATAGGTAAACCAGCTGTCGGCTTTGGCCATCAATACAAAATCTCCCGCTCTTTGGTGGTTGATGTGGTGTTTCTGTTTTTCGGCTTCATCCATTACCAACTTGACACCTTCTATTTTCTCCAAAATGCTTTTTACCGGAGCTTTTTCTTTGGGGTCATTTACATAAATATGTGCAATTTGGTGGTCGGCTACGGCAAAAGCTTTTGAGGCACCTGCATCCAATAGTTCATGTCCAGCCTCTACTCTTATGGCTAGAAGGCCATTCCCTCGTAAAATTCTGTTGATATGAATGGATCGAGAAACGTTGTTGATGCCATATTCTGATAGCAAAATGATGTTGGTCTTTCGCTGTTCGTAATAGGTTACTAATTCTTCAACGAGAGCATCTATTTCGTTTAATTCTTTGGCTATTTTTGTGAAATCAGTGCCGAATTTCTGCAGGCAGTAGTCCAAATGTGGCAAATAAATTAATGTAAGTGTTGGGTCATTTTCTCTGTCTACTTCCATAGAAGCATCCGCAATCCACTTGGAGCATTCAATATTGGCTCCTGGTCCCCAAAATTTAAACAAAGGAAATGTCCCTAACTTCTTTTGGAGTTTATCTCTCAAATCTGCTGGGTAAGAATAACAATCCGGCATTTTTACACCATCGGAGTGGTATTGGGGTCGTGGCGTTACCGAAAAGTCTGCTGTGGAGTACATATTGTACCACCAAAACATTTTAGAACTTGTAAAATCTGGATTTTTACGTTTGGCGGCATCCCAAATTTTTTCACCGTTCACCAATTTGTTGGATTGTTTCCAGAATTTTATTTCAGATGCCTCGTGGTCATACCATCCATTGCCCACAATACCGTGCTCGGCAGGTGTTTTGCCTGTCACGTAGCAACTTTGTGCAGTAGTTGTAACAGCAGGAAATGCAGGTTTTATATGCGTGAGATTGTTTTTAGCAATATATTTTTGCAAAAAAGGCGTATGCTCACCAATCACGCTTGTGCTCAATCCTACTATGTCAATTACAACTGTTTTCTGCATATTATTCTATATTTTACTGCTTCAATTCAAATATTCTATCAATCAATCATCAGTTCATTCAATCATTCATCCAACCTATCATTCATCCATCCAATTATCCAATTATCCATCCATTCAACCATTAAGAAGACCTTTTACCCAATTGATTTCTCGTATAATAGACTCATTAAGAGGTGCTTGAAACTCACTTGGTAATACTCCCCACGTATAGGTTTCAATTTCTAAATGATGGGTAAATAGTTTGTTTTTATGAACTTTGATTGTTTCCACGATGTCTGATTGGGTTGAACCTACTAAACCATAACTCTCCAAAAACAAAGGCACATGGAAATGCACCCGCCATTCGCTGATGTCTTCATTAAAAGCGGTGATAGCCTCAGTAAGGTCAGGGAATTTCAGGAAGCTTCCGTCTTTTTTTTGAGCTACTACTTGATGCAAATAAGTTGGCTCATTGTATTGTGCTATAGTTTTTAGTTTTTCTTCTGCATTTTCAGAAAAATCAACTTTTACGGCAGAGCTTATTTGTATTTTACCAACTTTGAGTCCTGCGTTATCAAGCTTATCGATAACCTCCTGTGGGTTTTCAAAACCAACGGCGAAATGGCAAACATCATAACAAAGCGTTATATGCTTTTTGATGATTGAGGTGGCGTCTTGCGTCGAATATCCTTTGTCTGCGAGGTGTTTAATGCCCATTGGAAGTAAATATCTCGTGTACCAATTGATGAATTCTTCTGAATTTTCCAAGATACCGTCAGGTTCTGGTTCGATGTCTAAATGTAGCGTTTTGCCAGTTTTTTCGAAAATATCTATCAAAGCATCAACGACCAATAAAATGTTTTTGGTGGCTGTTTGGGTTGCATTCTCTAAACTTTCTGGCGTATTCCACCAAAAACGATAGGAGAGTGGTGAGGTTGAAATTCCACCATCTTCAAGGTTTTCGGGTAGCAATTTGGCCAAAAGCTCAAACATTCTGATGGTATAGTCTGCCCGCTCTTTGGTGGTCCAATCGGGTGTGTGAACTTTGTCTTTTACCACCACATTATGAAAATTTCCATACGGAAATCCGTTCATCGTGAACACATAAACTTCGTTCGCTTCAAGCCAGTTTTTGAAATCCTCAAAATTCTCATTTTCGGATAAGTCTATACTCGCTTGGTTGGCTAATCTCAGTCCGAGGCCCAATGGTTCTGTCGGACTTACGGCTGCCTTTATTTCCGGAATACTGGTTTTTAGTATCGCAAAATGCTCTTTCCAGTCTTCTCCTGGGTGTATATTGCTACAATAGCTAAGTTGACCAAGTGCTGTTTTCATATTTGATTTTACCGCTAGGTCGCTAAGACGCTAAGGTTTTATTGGTTTTTATTATTGGTTCAATTTTGCAAGTTCATCCACGGCTTGTTTCATCGCCTCAAAATCTACTTCGTGTATTTCTTTTCCTTTACCCAATTTCTCCAAAATCGTTATGGTCAGTTCGCCTCCCAAATGTTCCCTGAATTCATTCAAACCTTCCCAAAGATTCAGTTTTTCGTTCTCTCCAAGTGCGGAATGGTATAGCGTAAAACCCAGTTTTTTAAGCAAAATAAGAATTCTATCTGCTTCTTCTTGGCTGATAAGACCGAGAATTTTGGAATAGACAGCGTCTAAGGCTATGCCGATAGCTACGGCCTCCCCATGTCGAATTTCAAAATTGGTTAAGTATTCCAATTTGTGTGCGGCCCAGTGCCCAAAATCCAGGGGTCTAGCCGAACCTAGTTCAAACGGATCACCGCTTGAAATGTGGTTGGTATGCAAAGCTGCTGAGCGAAAAATCTGCTCGCTCATGACTTCCATGTTTCTGTCAGCCATGGCTTTTGCATTGTCTTCAAGCCATTCAAAGAATGGCAAATCTTTAATTAAAGCAACTTTAACGGCCTCTGAAATTCCAGATCGCCAGTCTCTATCCGAAAGGCTCTTTAGGAAATTGGAATCATTAAATACAGCCACAGGAGGTGCAAATGTGCCTAAAAAATTCTTTTTACCGAGAAAATTAACTCCGTTTTTTACGCCTACGCCAGAATCGTTTTGAGAAAGTACGGTACTAGGAATCCTGATGTGCTTTACTCCTCGATGAGCTATACAAGAAGCGTAACCTACCATATCTAAAAAAGCTCCACCGCCAATGGCCGCCACAAATGAATGCCGGTCTATGCCATGTTCATTAATAGCCAAAAGTGTTTTTTCTAGATATTGTGGGTCATTTTTTACCAATTCACCGCCTGGCATTACGAATATTTCATCAACCAAAGAAATGTTTTTGGTGGACTTGAAATAGCGATGGATGCTTTCTTGCAGATAAGTATGACTTTCCGCAACACCGGCATCAATTAAAAATAATATTTTTTTATGAAAACCACTGTTTCCAAAGTTCTCAAGAAAACTTTTAAGTTCTTGATTATCAGCAGAGAAAAGGTTTTCAGTAAAAATAATATTAAAACTGAACGGAACCTCAAAGGTTTGTTTTATAGACTTCATTTAGGATTGAATAAAAATAGGAAACTCCTCATGTCAGCAAGTTAGGTAACAGCAAAAACTTTAGCTAATTTTATCGAAATAGGCAGTAAAATTAGTACAAAAAGTGCAATAACAAAATTGCCCGAAATACTTACCCATGCTGCATCCATCACGATTAAAGCCAATACTCCAGCCTTAACAGCCTTGCCAATATTTGGTCCAATTGGGTTTGAAATGGCTTTGGTCAATGGCTTGAAAATTAAAAAAATATGTAAAGAAACGAATGCCAGTGAAAACCATAAAGTGTCTAGTCTGTAAGCAATCGTTAATTGTAAAATATTGACAATAGCGTATAAAAATACAGCAAAATACAAGGTGTTTTTCTTGCCACCGTGTACCTCGCCTCGGCTGATCATTGTGATAGCAGCAATGTAACAGACCGGCAAAATTCCAAGCCACCACCACTCAGAAACAGTACTGGCAACGATAGACATACCCAAAATTAAATTTCCACCACGACAAAGACCCATGTTCATCGGCCCCAAAAACGAATGATGTTTGCCATACTTGTCATATACAAGGGCTAAAATTGCGACCAATGATGCAATAATACCACTTAAGCTTTTGTTTAAAAAGGCTGATATTATTCCTATTAGCAAAAGCATAGTTCCAAAAATAAATGCATTTTGTAAGCTTATCCTTCCACTTGGAATTGCTCTTTCTGGCCGCTCAATTTTGTCTAATTCCAAATCGAAGATATCATTAAAAACTATCCCCCCGCCATACAAACCAACGGTTGAAATACATAATAGTAAAACCCCAAACGCATTTACTTCGGTAATTGGAGTTGCAAAATTCGCTATAGCTACCCCTGCCAAAATATCGGCTATGGCCGTGATAATGTTGGCTGGGCGACAGAGTTGAAGATATGCTTTTATGTTCAAAATATATTTAGCTAATAAAAATAGAATTTTTGTCCACTCTCGGAATCTGACCGCCCCTCAAAACGGTATTTCCATTAAATTTCAAACTTTGGTCAATTTCCTGTGGAGTTTCGAAGTCGGCCACATTTATTTGTCCACTTTGAGCAAAAGCATCTATGGCGTTTTGGTAGCAAACCATTTTTATGGCTTCATCTGAAATTCCCCTGATTTTCATCAAAGCGGCTGTTTTTGGCACTGCTAATGGATCACTAATGCCCCAGTCTGCGGCCGAATTAATCATTATTCTCTGCGAGCCGTATTTTTTCACGAGTTCTACCATACGTTCATTGCCCATTTTCGTGAATGGGTAAATGGTAAATGCCGCCCAGAAACCTTTATCCAAAACACTCTCCACTGTTTCTTCATTGTTATGGTCGATAATCACCATTCCCGGGTCAATGCCGTGTTCCAAAGCTATCGACATGCTCAGTTCTGTGCCTTTCTTTTTGTCTCGGTGCGGCGTGTGAACTTGTACTGGCAAACCAGCCTCTTTTGACAATTCCAGCTGTTGACGGTAATATTTTTCTTCTGCAGCAGTTTGGTCATCAAATCCAATTTCGCCTACACCCACAACACCTTCTTTGTATAAAAATAAGGGTAGGATTTCCATAACTTCCTCAGCTAGAGCTTCGTTGTTGGCTTCCCTTGAATTCAAACCTATGGTGCAATAATGTTTTATACCAAATTGTGACGAACGAAAACGCTCCCAGCCTACCAAACTACTATAATAATCTTTAAATGAAGATAAACCTGTGCGAGGTTGTCCCAGCCAAAATGCTGGCTCAATGATAGCCACCACTCCTGCATCTACAAGGGCTGTATAATCGTCGGTTGTCCTTGATGTCATGTGAATATGCGGGTCAAAGAATTTCATGCCTTTTACATAGTCCATAAAGTCAGCCTGTATGGTTTTAGACATTTCTAGCTCTTCGTCCGTACCCTCAAAATGAGAAGGGTTTTGTTTTATTTCTGATTCTTTTTGGCACATTTTAATAAGGTTTTTTTAATTCATTTTAGACCTCCAAAAAACTCCACGATAGGTCTTTAACTTTTTGTTCCAATTCAATATGTTTTTTTAACTCATTTTTTGCTGGAAGAAATCCGCTATTTTTACAAACTAATGCAGCCGCTAATTGGTTTTTATAATCTTCTGAATCAAACACTTTTTTTATGTCTTCAAAGATGGTTTCATCTAAAAAATTGGTTACCAATCGCCAAGCTTGTGGGGGTATTGTACGGCCTGCCGCCCAACGTTCGTGAGCAAGGTTGGAGACAGATATGGCCAATTCTTTGTTGGCTCTATCGTCTAAACCTTGAATTTTGTGAATCGATTTGTCATTAAAAATACACTTTAGAACCAGTTGATTCCAAGCTAATTCTGAGAAAAACTCTTGCGGATAAGGATTCTCAAATGCGATAGCATCAAAAACTATTCCGATGTTGCTTCTAACTGCATCTGTTGCTCTCAGAAGCCAGTTTTCGGGGTGTTCTAAAAGTGCCAAAGATGATATTAAGGCAACGGCTTCGTTGTTTTCTGCAGTTTCAAAAAGCGTATTAAGCGTTTTGGTGTAAGATACTTCGTCCGCTACATCTAAACAGACTAAAAAATAGGAACGAACCAACTTGTCTAGGTTCCAGGTATTGAAATTAATTCCCTTTAACTTTTCAAAGGTGTTTACCGAGGTTTTACTAACAAATCTCGTGGTCGCAACAAATGCGGTTTGCAGAGATTGTAAACTGCTCGTCGCTTTTGTTTCAATCCAATTAAGCTCTTTTTGAGAAGCATTTGTCTTTATAACCTCAAAAAGATTATCCTTTACGTTCATTTTTTGGTTGTACTAATATAGTTATATCTGTTTTTGAGTTCCTAGTTCAAATATAATCACAAATTGATTTTTTGAGTCATTATTATAGACAAAATTCAGCTCTTTGTAGAAGTATTTTTTTGCTAATTCCTTGGGACTGTTTTTTGGGAAAAAAGTTATCAAAGAAGGTAGGTTTAATCTAATCTTTTCGTTCTTCAAATAACTAATTTCAAAGGAAAAATAGAGGGTAAGGACTTCTTATTTGCCGAATCCCTTGAAGCTAAAGTGCTTTTTGGTCACCTGCACATCTATATGGTCAGAGTCTCCGAGTAGGAAACCCCAAGCTTTTAGGGATTCTGATGAATCAAATATGACTTTAATAATCGCGGTTAAAGGTAATGCGAGCACCAAACCACTGATGCCCCATAGGTTGCCAAAAAGTAAAAGCGACGTAATGGCTGCTAGAGAATTTATACTAACTTTATTACCCACAATAAACGGCGTAATGAAATTACCCTCTAAAAATTGAATTATAAAAAAAGATGCCGCAACTCCAACCGGGTACCAATAAGAATCTTTCGTTATCAATGCTACTAAGATGGGCAAAGCAGAACCTATAGCAATACCAATGTAAGGTATCAAAACTAAAAAAGACGCAAAAAAGCCAAAGAAAAGTGCATGTTCAATTTCAAGAAAATAAAGAGACGTCGTATTTAGTATTCCTACTATTAATATTACTAAGAGCAAACCAATAATATAATTTCTAACTACTTCATTTATTTTTCTAATGGTATTAGAGATATTGTGTTTACTACTGTTTCGCAACAATTTATATACAAAAGTCTTCAAGAAGTCTCTATAGAGCAAGAATAAGAAAATGTATAAAGGTAATAATGAGAAATTTACAAGGAAGCCTGAGGTAGTGCTAAGTGTTTGTCCTATAAGTTTTGTACTATTTTTCAAAACATCTGTCATGTATTTCTGACTTTCGGCCACCAATTGGCTTTGATTGATGTGTAAATTTTTCCTTAAAAGTTTCTCAGTGGCTGTAATCCAAACGGTGCCTTTTTTCTCTATCAGCGGTATCAGGCTTTCCAGTTGGATTATTTGGGTATAGGAAAAATATATAATAGAGCTCAAAATCGACAAGGCCACTATTATAGATATCAAAATGGCTAGTGGCCTCGGGAAATGATGTTTTTCAAGAAATCTTGATATTGGAAAAAGTAAGAAGGAGAGTAACCCGGCAATTATAAATGGAACAAAGATATCTTTCAAAATATACAAGGCATAAACCACAATTACCAAAATAACCAATGCAAAAGCAGCATTTTGAATAGGGAATATACCTTGTTTTTTTATCATGATTCCGTTTCTTTTAGTTTTTTGTTATATATTCTTTGGGATACCAATATGCTGATTTCAAACAAGATATAAAGTGGAATAGCTACCAAAACCTGACTAATCATATCTGGAGATGGTGTTATAATGGCTGCCACAATTAGTATTATTACGAAGGCATGCTTTCTGTATTCTTTCAAGAACGCTGGGGTAACGATGCCAATACGAGTAAGAACCAGGATAGCCATCGGAAGCTGAAAAGTCACTCCACAAGCCAAGGTCAACGTGGCTAAAACCGAAATGTATGATTGAATATCAAATTGGTTCTCAATGCTTGGATCTATCTGAAAGTTGACCAAAAAGTTGATAGCGAAAGGTGCAACAACATAATAGCCAAATAAAATCCCTAAGAAAAACAAAGCAGTCACAAAGAAAACAGAGCCAGTTGCAGCTTTTTTCTCAGTAATTTTCAAGCCAGGCTTTATGAATCGCCAAATTTCCCAAAATACATACGGAAACGCCACCAAAAGTCCAACTATTGCTGAAGCTGTAAGTTGCATCATAAACTGACCCGAAACCTCGCGACTCATCAATGAGAAATTTAATTTTTCCACACAAAGACTCGGAATACCTACTTTATTACCCAGTTCGCATAATTTTCTATATGTCCAGAAGTCAGGTCTTGAAGGAGCTAATATTATGAGGTTAAAAATTTTACCCATCATTACCCACGCCGCTATCATAAAGATAAGTATGGCAGCTACGGACCGAATAATGTGCCATCTGAGCTCCTCTAAGTGCTCGATAAAGGTCATTTCCTTTTCGACGTGTTCACCTGTGTGTTCGTCTTCATTGTCGTCGTAATGTATGTAAGGAGATTGGTCTAAAGGCATTTGTTTGATTTCTTTATGCAAATGTAATAATTTAAAACGCTTCTTTAAAACAAAATACCCCATCTAAACATTCAGATGGGGCATTTTTAGTCTAAAATATTTATTTGAAGAGCGGGAATTCTTGCATCCACTCGTTAACTTGATTTCTCACACTTGTAATCACTGTCTCATTGTCGTGGTTCATTAATACCTTGTCTACCAAGTCAACTACTCTCACAAAGTCACTTTCTACCAATCCACGCGTAGTCATGGCGGCGGTACCTACTCTCATTCCTGAGGTGGTCATTGCAGTAGCATCGTCAAACGGAACCATGTTTTTGTTTACTGTGATGTCTGCTTTTATAAGTGTATTTTCGGCCAATTTACCAGTCAAACCTTTAGGGCGAAGGTCTATAAGTGCCAAGTGATTATCTGTTCCGCCTGAAATTACACTATAACCTTTATCCACAAATGCTTGAGCCATTACTTTGGCGTTTTTCTGAACCTGAGCAGCGTAAGCACCAAAATTATCTGTAAGGGCTTCTCCGAATGCAATAGCTTTGGCAGCAATAATATGCTCTAAAGGTCCTCCTTGTGTACCCGGGAAAACACCCGAGTCTAAAAGTGATGCCATCGATCTGATTTTTCCTTTTGCAGTACTGATACCGAATGGGTTTTCAAAATCGTTTCTCATCATGATTACACCACCTCTTGTTCCTCTAAGGGTTTTGTGAGTAGTAGTAGTCACGATATGGCAATGGTCAAATGGATCGGCCAAAAGTCCCTTGGCGATTAAACCTGCTGGGTGCGAGATGTCGGCCAAAAGCAGAGCTCCAATTTTGTCAGCTATGGCTCTAAGTCTGGCATAATCCCAATCTCTAGAATAGGCCGATGCACCACAAATGATCAATTTTGGTTTTTCTTTTGTAGCGGTTTCTTCTACTTTGTCCCAGTTTATAAGACCAGTTTCTTTTTCAACACCATAGAAAAATGGTTGGAAATATTTTCCAGATATATTTACAGGTGAACCGTGAGATAAGTGGCCACCGTGTGCCAAGTCAAATCCTAAAATT
>CAMCYZ010000149.1 GCA_945885545.1 Spirosoma fluviale | reverse complement strand
TTTCGCTTTCCGTTGTGTTTGGCATCAAATACAGATTCCAATAAGATAAGTGCTTTTTCGTATTCTTCTTCAGTTTTTATTGTTTTCAAATTTTCCATACTTTAGTTTTTAAAACCGCTCGGTTAAATGAATTTAGATGAATTATTTCTGAACTTAGAATAAATTTTGGAAACATAATATTTTATAAATATAAAATTCATTTTTTTTATTCCGAAATTTCAGAAAAATTCAATCAAGATAACAAATGGACTCTCGTAGAGATTTTATAAAAAAAGCTTCGATGTTGGCTGCCGGAATGGCCTTGCCAAGTTCTATCCTAAAGGCCATGGCCATCAATCCAGCCGAAGGAAGTACTTTTTGGGATGCCGAATACGTGGTCATTTTGATGCAAGAAAATCGTTCGTTTGATCATAGTTTTGGTACTTTAAAGGGAGTTAGAGGTTTTAACGACCCGCGGGCCATTAGGTTGCCGAACAACAATAAAGTTTTTTTACAAACGAACCCCGAGGGAGAAACTTATGCCCCATTTAGATTGGATTTAAAAGAAACCAACGCTACTTGGATGAGCTCTTTGCCACATTCTTGGGAGAATCAGGTAGATGCCCGAAACGATGGCAAATATGATCAGTGGCTACAAGCCAAACCTTCGGGTTACGAAGAATACAAAGAAATGCCGTTGACTTTGGGGTATTATGATCGTGAAGATATTCCTTTTTATTATGCTCTGGCAGATGCCTTCACGGTTTGTGATCAGAATTTTTGCTCGTCTCTGACTGGCACTACGCCCAATAGATTGTACATGTGGTCGGGTACAATCAGAGAAAAAGCCAGCTTCGAATCGAAGGCCAATGTAAAAAATGAAGACGTGGATTATGGTCGTTGGGCCTATTGGAAGTCTTTCCCTGAGCGATTGGAGGAAGCTGGGATTTCTTGGAGAATATATCAAAACGAAATAAGCCTGAGGTCGGGATTGGAAGGAGAAAGCGATGCTTGGTTGTCGAATTTTACCGATAATTCCATTGAATGGTTTGACCAATATAAAGTGAAGTTTGCTCCCGAGTATCATACTTATTTGCATAAGGTAAAAGATATAATTCCGGTGAGAATTGAAGAATTAAAGACAAAAATTTCTTCGTTTTCAGGT
This sequence comes from Spirosoma fluviale, assembly GCA_945885545.1. GTDB lineage: Bacteria > Bacteroidota > Bacteroidia > Cytophagales > Spirosomataceae > Leadbetterella > Leadbetterella lacustris. Next base: position 8,725 of record CAMCYZ010000149.1, on the reverse strand, counting down.
CAGGTACTTGAAAAAGCAAAACGAGAATTGGTGAATCTTCAATCGTTTTTGGAGATTCTGAAAGTGGATATTGTGGAATATACTCCTGAGAATTTTGAAAAACTGAGTGATTTTCAGAAAAATCTGCATAAAAAAGCTTTTACGAATAACAGGGCAGACGCAGATTACAGAGAACTTGTAACGGTAGAGTACGACGATAATGGTACAAAAAGGAGCTTGGAAGTACCGAAAGGCGATGTTTTGTATCAGTTCAGAAAAGATGTCAGCGAAGATAGACTACCGGCTGTCTCTTGGTTGGTGGCTCCCGAAAACTTCTCTGACCATCCTGGAGCACCTTGGTATGGAGCTTGGTATGTGTCAGAGGTCATGGAGATTCTTACCAAAAATCCCGAGATTTGGAAGAAAACGATTTTTGTTTTGGCCTATGATGAAAACGACGGGTATTTTGATCACGTTCCGCCGTTCGTTCCGCCTCATCATATAAAATCAAATACTGGAAAGGTTTCGTCAGGAATAGACACTTCGGTTGAGCATGTGAATATTGAACACGAAAAACTACGCAAATATAAAAACCCAGAAAAGGATGCCCGAGAAAGCCCGATAGGATTGGGGTTCAGGGTGCCTTTGGTTATTGCTTCACCATGGAGTAGGGGTGGACAGGTTTGTTCCGAAGTTTTTGATCATACTTCAATGATACAGTTTTTGGAAAAATTTGTTTCTAAAAAATTTAATAAAAATGTAAAAGAAGAAAATATAAGCGATTGGAGAAGAACGGTTTGTGGAGACTTGACTTCGGTTTTTAAACCTTATAATGGCGAAAAAATAGCGATGCCAGAATTTGTAAAAAAAGAATCTTTTATCGAATCTATTCATGCGGCTAAGTTTAAGAAATTGCCGAATAACTATAAGGCATTGACAGCGGAGGAGGTGATGGAAGCCAATAAATTTCCCGAGAAATCAGCTTGGATGCCAAAACAGGAAAAAGGAATAAAACGAGCATGTGCTTTGCCTTACGAACTTTATGTGGAGGGCAAGGAGCGGGACGATAAGTTTGAGATTACTTTCAAAGTAGGCAAGCAGATGTTTGGTGAAGAAGCTGTTGGTTGTCCATTTGTGGTGTATTTCAGAGAAAATGGCGAATTAAAGACCAGAAATTATGCGGTAAAAGCTGGAGATGCTATAACCGATACTTGGATGCTTGATAGCGAAAAATTTAAGTTTGAGGTTTATGGGCCTAACGGTTTTTACAGGGCTTTTAAAGTTAATGTTGAAACCAATAGTTTTGAATCTAAACTTTGGTATCAAGAAAGCAAGGATAGGAAGTTTAACGGAAATATAGACTTACAAATCAAAAATATCAGTGCTAATAATATTCAGGTTGAGGTAGTGGATCTGGCTTATGGTACTGGAATAAAGACGATTACACTTTCTAAAAATGAATACAAAAAAGTGTCTTTAGACTTGTTAAAAAGCCATTCTTGGTATGATTTTTTGATTAGAACCAAAGGCACGAAAGAAGCAGGTTGGCAATATGCAGGCCATGTAGAAACTGGAAAAGAGAGCTTTACCGACCCACAAATGGGTGGAATAGTTTAAACCTTAATATTTTTGGCAGAAAATTATAATTCGTTTGGCATTTATGAAGTTTAATGAATAAGGCCTTTGCGTCATTGCGGTAAAAAATAACAAAATTATGAAAATTCAATATTTAGGTCACTCGTGTTTTATTATAGAATTTGGCGGTAAACGCCTGATTTTCGATCCCTTTATTTCAGGAAATCCTATTGCCGGAAATATCGCTTTAACCGACATTCAAGTAGATTATGTTTTACTCACGCACGGACATGGCGATCATGTGGCTGATGCTGAGACCATTGCCAAGCAATGTAATGCTCCTGTAATCTCTAATTATGAAATAGCTGAATGGTATCAGAAAAAAGGCCTAACAGCCCACGGCATGAACATTGGAGGTAAGTTTACCTTTGATTTTGGAACGGTGAAGCTTGTAACGGCTATTCATTCGAGTGTGTTGCCGGATGGCACTTATGGCGGCAATCCATACGGGTTTGTGATTTGGAATGATAAAAACTGTTTTTATCATGCTGGAGATACAGCACTGACATTGGACATGCAGTTGATTCCTAAAATTTGCCCCCCTTTAGATTTTGCTATTCTGCCTGTCGGAGATTATTTCACGATGGGTTACGAGGATGCCATTGTTGCGGCTGATTTTATCGAATGTTCAAAGGTATTCGGTTGTCATTTTGATTCTTTCCCTCCAATTAATATAGACCATCATCTGGCTAAAACTGCTTTTGCAGAAGCTGATAAAGAGTTGATACTTTTGGAGGTAGGTCAACTTACTGTTATTTGAGTTTTCTTATCGGAATTTTAGTTAATTTAATATAAATGTTGCTTTATAGCGACATTATTATCCTTTAAGTGATTTATTGTTGCTTTTTTACGACATTGTTTTTATTTCCAATAATAATGTATTATATTTGTTGTGTAAAGAAAACATTAATATAAAAAATTAAGCATAATGTCGTATTTATACAACAATAAAAATTGGTACAGCATGAGTGATGCTGCCATAATAACCGAGCTTGGAAAGCAGCTCAAGCGTATGCGTATTAGGGCCAATATTACACAGCAAGAGTTGGCTGATAAAAGTGGTATTTTTCGTAGTACAATCAGCGAAATTGAGAATGGCCGAGTGAGTAGTATGCTGAGTTTTGTTCAGATTTTGCGAGGCTTGGAGCAGCTAGATGTATTAGGGGCTTTTGTTGTTCCAGATAGCATCAGCCCACTTATGGTGGCCGAGCAACAAGCCAAATACCGTAAAAGAGCCACCGGGAATAAAAAAACTAAACCCGCAAGCGAATGGTAAATTTAGCAAATGTGATATTGTGGGATAAGCTAGTTGGTGCCATTCTGTGGGATGAGGCTCGTGAGGTAGCATCTTTCGAGATGGATGCTGCATTTGTTCGTCAGGGTATTGATATTGCCCCACTGACTATGCCGCTTCAAAGTGCATCAAAGGGTGCGATTTTTCAGTTCCCCGCTTTGCCAAAGGAAACATACCAAGGTTTACCCGGTTTGTTGGCCGACGCTCTTCCCGATAGATTTGGTGGACAGTTGATTGATATTTGGCTGGCATCACAAGGTAGGGCTCGAAATAGTATGAACCCCGTGGAGCGACTCTGCTACCAAGGCAACAGAGGTATGGGTGCCTTGGAATTTGCCCCAGCCATAAAGCAAGAAAAAGACACAACTAAAAATTTGGAAATAAGTAATTTGGTGGCTTTGTCAAAAAAAGCTTTGGAACAAAAATCCGAATTGAATACCGCTCTAAGTCAAACAGAAGCTGAAGCTTTGATGGATATCGTCAAGGTGGGTACATCAGCGGGTGGTGCAAGAGCAAAGGCCGTAATAGCCTATAATCCAGTCACTAAAGAGGTGCGAAGTGGCCAACTCCTTGCCCCCGAAGGCTTTGAGCATTGGCTGATAAAGTTTGATGGTGTAACAAACGAACAATTGAGCGACCCCAAGGGTTATGGCCGAATAGAATATGCCTACTACAAAATGGCGACTGCTTGTGGCATCAACATGACTGAAAGTAAACTATTGGAAGAAGGCGGAAGAGCCCATTTTATGACGAAGCGGTTTGATAGATTACCAAATAATCAAAAACTACACATGCAGACACTCTGCGGTCTATGTCATTATGACTACAACAATCCAAATGCTTATGCCTACGAGCAGGCGTTTCAGGCGATGCGTGAGTTAAGGCTTCCCTACACCGATGCCGAGCAATTGTACCTCAGAATGGTGTTTAACGTAATTGCCCGCAACCAAGACGACCACACCAAAAATATTTCGTTTCTGATGGACACCTCTGGCAAATGGACGCTTTCGCCAGCTTATGATGTCACCTACGCCTATAATCCCGAAAACAAATGGATAGCTCGCCATCAAATGTCGGTGAACGGAAAACGAGAGAGCATTGATCAAAGTGACCTATTGAACATAGCAAAACAAATGAACATCAAGAAGCCCAAAGATATTATTGGTCTAGTCATTGAAACTGTAAAAAACTGGAAGCACTTCGCTCAAGAAGCCCAAATGCCTGAAAGGCAAGCTTTGGCTTTGGAAAAGACTTTTTTGTTGGGGATGTGAAACCAAAAAAAGCAAATACGAAATTCGAGTATTCATTTGCCAAAATTTTAGCTTTTCCTAAAACAAAAAAGCCACCCCATCCGAGGTGGCTTTCGTATAAAATCTAATTTCTAAATCACTTCGGATCTAAAGCCATATCAATCCTGGCAATCAAATCTTGTAAATGATATTTGCTTAGTTTGTCCGTCATCCTTGTTGAGGCTGCTTTCATTTCATTTTTCAAGTCAGTCAATTGGCCTCTTGCTATGGAAGGTAAGTCTGTTTGAGCCAAATTCACAATTCTTGTGCTAAAACCATAGGTTACGCCTACAGGTACAGATCTTACCATGGCGTTGCCTGGTTTCAATAATGCTGTTACCTTATCCACAAACACCTTTTGAATGTTTCTTCTGTAGATATCTATGCTTGTTTTGGTTTTTAGTTCAGAGAAAATGCCACTTCTAAGGTCGGTCATCATTTCGTCTAAGGTGTAGTTTCCTGCTCCTGCGGCACCACTTTCCATCAATCTCACGGCACGGTCACCCATCAAAAGGCTCGAGAGTGTAGCATCTTGCATGCCTTTTATAGCTTCTACTCCATTTTCAGGCTTGATTTTCGACAAGATGCTTTGATCCATCATCCAAAGTGGCGTAGTAAACAACTGCGTGTTCAGGAATGCCACAGCGTCTTTTTGGATAGCTCGTGGTACTATTTCAAACTGATTGCCTTCCATGTCGTAGGTTTTTGGTGTGTCATAGATTCCACCTACGTTTTTGGTGACGTGGCCCATGTATCTTCTAAATTGACCCATCAAATTCATGTACAATTCCTCCAATTCTTGATAGCTCTCGCCGTTTTCTTTGCTGTATTCCATCAAGTTTGGCAAGATACGCTTCAGGTTTTTGATACCATATTCCGATGCTCTCATGGCGTTGTCGCCAATGTCTTCTGTTTGGTAACGCGGGTCATACGGGCTGATTTCGGTTCCGAACCAAAGGCGACGGTTTTTATAAGCCTCTTTGGTCATTCCGTGCAATATTTTCTTTTCTTCGTCTTCGTCTTTGGCATCTGCAAAATAGCTATAACCCCATTTGATGGCCCATTTGTCGTAGTCGCCTATGCGAGGGAAGAAATGCTTCACGCCATCTTCTGGCTGAGCTACGTAGTTAAATCTGGCATAGTCCATGATAGAAGAAGTATGGCCGTTTTTCTCTTGGAAAGCCGGATCACGCAATTTTTCAACTGGAGTTGCTGATGACGCACCCATGTTGTGACGTAAGCCCAAAGTATGTCCAACTTCATGCGACGACACAAAACGTATCAATTCCCCCATCAAATTATCATCGAATTTCTTCTTTCTGGCCGCAGGGTCAGCAGCAGCAGTTTGTATCAAATACCAGTTTCTCAAAAGACTCATGATATTGTGATACCAACCGATGTGACTTTCAAGAATCTCGCCCGAGCGAGGGTCGTGTACGTTTGGTCCGTAAGCATTTTGTATGTCAGCCGCAAAATATCTAACTACTGAAAAACGAGCGTCTTCTAGGCTCATAGTCGTGTCGTTTTCTGGCCAATATTCGCCTCTGATGGCGTTTTTCCAACCTGCAGCTTCGTAGGCTGGCTGCCAGTCGTCTATACCTGCCTTTATGTATTTTTTCCATTTTTCAGGAGTTGCAGGGTCTATGTAGTAAACGATTGGCTTCTTTGGCTCAATCAACTCACCTCTTTTTTGTTTTTCGGCGTCTTCTTTAGTTTTTGGTTCCAATCTCCACCTAACAGCAAACACATCTTCGTCGGCTTTTTGTGATTCTTCCTCAAATACACCAAAGCTGTTTGCAAAATAACCCACACGAGCATCAAATGTTCTTTTACGCATCGGTACTTTTGGTAGGAGAATCATGGAAGTATTAAACTCCATAGTTACCACGCCAGCGTCTAATGCAGCAGGAAGATTTCTGCCGATTTGTGGCATTGGAGTCAGGCTGATTCTTGGAGGTGTTGTGGAGAACGTTTTTACGGTTCTTATCTCTGTATTTATTGGATAGGTTCTTATTTTTTGAATGAATGACCTGTCTTTTTGAAAAGCAATAATATTCAAAATTTGCTTGTCGATAGAACCCAAAGAGAAAGTCTGAATGTCAGAGTCAAAAGTGCTTGTTACGTCTATTACGTAGCCAAGTGCCAGTTTTCCAGTTGAATCTTTCTTGATGGCTTTTATTTCAAAATTGCCAATGATTGGGTCAGCACTTGAATTTTTTACGGCCTGTGCCATAGGTTTTGAGCTATCCGGCGACATAATTACTTTTGTGATAGATCTCAACAGCAAATTGTTGTTGATGCCTTTTTCCCATTTTACCACTTGGCGATTCACTTCTTCGCCACCAAAAATTCCTCCGCCAGCTGGGGTTTTAGAGTATCTGGTGATAGACATGATTTCTCTTTCCAAAAGCGAGTCTGGAATTTCGAAAAGGTACTTGTCGTCCATTTTGTGTACCGTCATCAATCCTTTTTGGGTTACGGCTGTACTGTCAACCACTTCTTTGTAAGGTTTTGGTCCTTTTTTAGGAGTTTCGGGTTTTTTAGGTGCATCAGGTTTTTTGGGCACCTCGGCCACCGCAGGTTTTACTTCTTCACCTTTCTTTTTCTTTTGAGCGTTGGCTCCAAAACCTATGCTCACCATCAGAGCCACAAGCAATGTAAAGACCTTTTTTGTCATAATTTTAGCGTTTGTTTTAAATAATTAATAGTTAGTAATGTTGGCCATGAGTTGCATAGAAAACTACCAAAGGTAAAAAAATATTGGAATTATTAAAGTTAAAAATGTTATCGAGGGATGAAATTCGTAGATGAATGGCTTTTATCAAAACAAGATGAGCTAGTTCATTTGTTTTGAAATAGTTTAATTTTGTTTAGGATTATACTTTTTCCTATCGAGCCCTTGGTCTATTCCTTAAATAATCATTTCCATTCACCGACAAAAATCATTCATTTATCGGTAAAAGTTTTATCACTCACCGAATTCCTATTTTCTTTGGGTAATGAACCCTATAATTTTGAAACATTAAAACAAACAAATTATGAACAACAATAACAAAAATGCTGTCTTCTTCTGGTCGATTCTCCTAGTTGCCTTTGGAGTGCTTTTTTTACTTCGAAATTTTGGAATGCTGAATTTTAGTTTTCCGGTCAAAATCTTCAGCTGGAGGCTCATTCCGCTCATTATTGGTATCAATGCTTTCTTGAAAGGCAAAAACATGGAGGGTATCATTGCCACTACCATTGCAGTTGTGTTTTTTATTCCTGATTTTCTGACCACCGCCGAACGACAAACGTATTACAAGCTTTGGCCGCTTCTTTTGGTAGGTTTGGGTGGTCTTGTTCTATACAAATATTTCAATCCAAAGTTTGATATGCCAAAAAGACAAATGAAAGCAGATGGAACTGATTTTGAGTATTTAAACGAGTCTAATATAATGGCCGGAACAAACAAAAAGGTGTTTTCTAAAAACTTTGAGGGCGGACAAGTAAACTGTGTAATGGGCGGTGCTCAGATAGACCTCACCGAGGCTGATTTGGCCGAAAAGTCAGGCTTGAATGTCTTTATTTTGATGGGTGGTTTGGAATTGCGTGTTCCCAAAGAATGGAATGTTCAGATTGACGTTTTGCCTATAATGGGTGGTGTAGAGGATCAAATCACCAAGTTTCCTGAGTCGGTAGTGAACAAAGAAAAGAAGTTTTTTTTGACCGGAAATGTAGTGATGGGAGGTGTGGAAATTAAAAGGTATTGATTGTATTATGTCCTGAAAATCAGTGTTCTGTGTTAATTTTTTAAATATATTTTTAATCATGGATAACCAAAAAACATTTGTTAAATATTTCGTAATAGTGTTGGTCATTATAGGAGGTTTGGGGGTTTTAGGCAAGCTCCAAGACCGAGTGACTAACAAGGAAGCTTCGGAGGGTGGCAAAAGTAGGAATGATTTTTTCGAGGTAAATAATGTTATGGGCGGTAGTAAAAAAGGTTATAGTTTTTCAGAGCTCAAAGGAGGTATCATCAACTGCGTGATGGGTGGTGCAGATATAAACTTAACAAAAACGACCTTGAAAGATGGTGCTTTGATAGATGTATTTTTGCTGATGGGCGGGGCCAAGATCATCGTTCCTAAAGACTGGAATGTAATTTTAGACACATCCAATATTATGGGAGATTCTAAAGACAAGAATGGGGGCAGTCAAAGTACGGAAGATGTTTCCAAAACCCTCAAAATAAACGGATTGATTGTAATGGGTGGATTGGAGGTTGTAAGAAACTAAGCTTTTAAAGTATGCGAAATCCAATAATAAGCGGTAGGAAGAGTCTGTTGAGGTATTTTTCGGTGTGGATATTTATGGGCATTTCTTTTTTCTTGGTCATGTCATATTTTGTTCCAGCCGAAAAAGATTTCCTTGCGGTGGACATCATCATGCAGAATTTCATAATGGCGTGCTTGATGATAGGTATGTGGTATCCCATCAATTTTATGTCGTGGGAAAATCAAAAACTAAGCTACCTCGTTTTCAATCACCT
>CAMCYZ010000148.1 GCA_945885545.1 Spirosoma fluviale | reverse complement strand
GTCCGGGATACTGCATTTCTTTCTCTATGCGTTGAGAAATATTGAATGACATCATGTTGGCCTCGTCGTCGGTAATGTGTTCAGCGTCCACAATTACACGCAGTTCTCTGCCTGCCTGTATGGCGTAGCATTTCTCAACGCCTTTGAATGACAAAGCTAAGTCCTCCAAATCTCTCAAACGTCGAGCATAAGACTCCATCATCTCACGTCTAGCACCAGGTCTAGAACCGGAGATGGCATCACAAACCTGAATAATCGGAGCTATCAAGCAAGTCATTTCTATTTCGTCGTGGTGGGCACCAATAGCATTTATAACCTCAGGATGCTCTTTATACTTCTTGGCCATTTCCATACCCAATATAGCGTGTGGAAGGTCTGACTCTTCTTGGTTAACTTTGCCAATATCGTGTAACAGTCCAGCTCTTTTAGCCAACTTCACGTTTAGTCCCATTTCAGCGGCCATGGTAGCACAAAGCTTAGCCACTTCTCTAGAGTGTTGTAGTAAGTTCTGACCATAAGAAGACCTAAATCTCATACGACCTACCATCTTGATAAGTTCAGGATGCAGACCGTGTATCCCCAAGTCTATTACTGTTCTCTCCCCTATTTCTATTACTTCGTTGTCAATATCTTTACGGGTTTTGTTCACAATCTCCTCAATACGAGCTGGGTGAATACGTCCGTCTTGTACCAATCTGTGCATCGAAAGTCTTGCTACTTCTCTTCTTACTGGGTCAAAGCTCGATATTACGATAGCCTCTGGGGTATCGTCAACGATAATTTCTACACCTGTAGCAGCCTCCAAAGCACGGATATTTCTACCCTCTCTACCGATAATTTTTCCTTTGATTTCGTCACTTTCGATATTAAATACCGACACACAGTTTTCAATCGCCTGTTCTGCTGCTGTTCTTTGGATAGTCTCAATAACGATTTTCTTGGCTTCTTTTGTTGCTGAAAGTTTGGCCTCTTCTATTGACTGCTTGATAAAGCTAGATGCCTTAGTTTCTGCTTCTTGTTTGAGAGCATCAACTAATTGCTGCTTGGCTTGTTCGGCAGTTAGATTGGCAATCTTCTCCAATTGGGACACCTGCTGCTGATGCATTTTCTCCGCCTCCTCACGTTTTTTGCTTGCCAACTCAATTTGTTCTTGTAATCTACCTGTTTTATTGGTCAGCTCAGTTTGCAACTTATTGTTTTGCTCAACTTGCTGGCTAGCTTGTTGTTGCAAAGTTCTGATTTTCTGCTCGTTTTGGTTAAGGGTGTTCCTGCGGGCATTAACGTCCTCATCAAAGTCTGACTTTAGTTTCAAGAAATGCTCTTTAGCTTCCAACATCTTGTCCTTTTTGACATTCTCTGCGTTATTTTTAGCATTTCTGATGATTTCTTGTACCGATTTATTAGCTTCTTCCTCTTGGTTAGCGAGGTTTTTCTTCATGAGGCTCTGCCCTATGAAGTAACCAATTGCTAGACCCACAACTAGGCCAACAATTATTAAAAGATATACTGACATGTTTTTTAATTTTAAATTTTTATAATATCGAAACAACGTTTCACAAATGATATTAAAAAAAAAGGGAGGAACAGAATTATGTGGAATCAATTATCAAAATTTGACTGAATACTCTCTAACCGTGCATCTACCTCAATTTTAAGCTTGTGGTAGTGCTCATTTACCATTAAGGCGTCAACCATGGCTTCAAGTGCTAATACAGAAACCAGTGAATCTGTGGTGGCAAATGCTGAATACTCTGTTTTGAGTTCAGACAAACGGTTATTTAATATTTTATTGGCCTCTCTATAATAATATTCATGGGCTTCAGGAACCATAAAATTTATTTGTTCTCCATTAAAATCGAAAACAACTTTTGTTTCATAGGACTCCATTTCTACACAAAAATATTATTTTGCCAATTGATTTATACAAAAATCTATTTCTTCTATCAATATAGTCAGAAGCTCTGGGAGGTTCTGTTGGTCTATTGACTCTTTATCTTCAATATCGGATACAATTTTAACAATTTTATTTCTTATTTTAAAGTTTTGTGGGATTAATCTGGCATTAAGCTCCATTTTTTCCTTCAATACCTTAATTTCTTCTCTCAAAAGGCCGTTATTTTTCTTTACAGCTTTTATTTCTGCCTCAAGTTTATCGTTTTGATGATTTAGACCAAGAATCAGATTCTTTTGACTTTTATTTTGCGATTTTAACTGCTCAACAAGACCGTTTACTAACTCAAACTTGGAAAGCAAAAAGGCATTGTCTTTTTCGAATTCTTGGTCTAATGTCATGACTATTTTCGAATTACTGCTCCTACCTCAGATTCAAATACACCCATAAGTTTTTGCATAGCTTTATCTATTTGCTGATCGTTCAATGTTTTTTCTTCGTCTTGAAGAATAAAACTCACCGAATAAGACTTTTGGTCTTCGGGCAATTTATCGCCTTGGTACACATCAAAAACATTTATGCTTTTTAGCAATTTCTTCTCGGTATTGAAAGCTGCCTTTTTGATTTGATCAAATTTTACACTTTTATTCAAAACCAATGACAAGTCACGGCGTACTTCTGGATATTTTGGTATTTCTACAAATTTATTTTCAAGGGTATAAAGTTTGCAAAGTAAATCCCAGTCAAATTCTGCGTAGAATGTCTGTTGCTTCAAATCTGCTTGTGCTGCCAAAGTTTGATTTACCAAACCAAATTTTACCAACACCTTGTTTCTCACCACATGCTCTAATCCATAAGAAAACGCCTGATTGGCGATTTCGTTGCTATCTATTTTCTTAACCTTCATCAAAATCAAAATTTGAGAAACCACCTGAGACAAATGGTGAAAGTTTATCGCTGAAGTTTTCTGCATCCAAGATTCTGAAGAAATATTGCCAGACATCCAAACGCCCAAAACTTTGTTTTCCTTGACTTTGGTTTGTCCATCCACCGAGTTTTTGGTATAGGTACGGCCAAATTCAAAAAACTTCAAGTCCTTGTTTCTTCTATTTACATTATAGACGAGGGCATTTAAACCCGAAAAAAGCAGAGATTGACGCATTTCGGACAATTCCTCGCTCAATGGATTCAGTAATTTGACCACTGTATCTTGTTGCTCAAGCCACTGATTATCTAATGGTTTCACGATAGAAAGACTCTGGATTTCGTTGAAACCTTGAGCCGCCAAGGCTTCAGAAAGCTTAATTTTTAGTGTTTCTGGGTCTTTTTCGGGAAATGCCGCTATGAAATCCGAACTTAAATGCTCTGATAGTTCGATGTTATCGAATCCATATATTCGAAGAATCTCCTCCACCACGTCGGCTTCACGGGTTACATCTACTCTATAAGGTGGAACTGATACTTTCAATATACCTTCACTCTTCGAAATTAGGCTAATATCTAACTTTGCTAAAATATCCAAAATTAATTCCTCACCCAATTTTTTACCCAAAAGCCTATCAATGTTTTTTACCTTCAAGTCTATCTCAAAGTTTTGAATTGGATTTGGATAAATATCAAACATTTTGTCGCAAATATCACCTCCAGCCAATTCTTGAACCAAATTAGCGGCAAATTTTATAGCAAAAGGCGGCATGTTTGGGTCTGTGCCCCTTTCGTACCTAAACGAAGCGTCTGTTTTAAGACCATGTTTTGAGGCTGTTTTACGAACAGAAACAGGGTTAAAATACGCCACCTCTAAGAAAACATTCTTTGTGGTAGGTTTTACTCCTGAGTTTAGTCCTCCAAAAACCCCAGCAATGGCCATTGGGCCGTCGGTATTACAAATGGCCAAGTCTGTTCCGTTTAGTTTTCGGCTTGTACCATCAAGGGTTGTTAACTCTGTACCCGCTGAAGGACATTTCACTATGATTTTATTCCCAGCAATAGCATCAGCATCAAAAATATGCATGGGTTGGCCGAGGTAATGACAAACATAATTGGTGATATCTACAATATTATTGATAGAATTCACCCCGATGGTGTTCAAAAACCTTTTTAACCAATTTGGCGATTCTTTAACTTCGATGTTTTTTATTTCCAAACCGCAAAACCTCGGACAAGCCTCCGAATCTTCTACTGACAAATCGATTGTAGCTGATGATGAACCTAAAGCAAACCTCGAAACGTCAGGCCTACGAATGGCGGTATCACTAACAGCTTTGATATCTCTAGCAACTCCCAAATGCGAGGCAGCATCGGCACGGTTGGGTGTTAGACCTATTTCTATGACATAATCTGGCTCAAGGTTAAAATATGTTGCCACCGGCGAACCGACTGGAAGCTCCGTATCCAAGACCAATATGCCTGCATGAGACTGACCAAGGCCGATTTCGTCTTCGGCACAGAGCATTCCTTCAGAAACCGCTCCTCTGATTTTTGATTTCTTGATAGTAAAAGCTTCTCCTGAACTGGGATAAAGTGTAGCCCCTACCAAGGCCACTATGACTTTCTGACCAGCGGCCACATTAGGTGCACCACAAACAATATCTAAAAGCGTATCTGCACCCACATCAACTTTGGTAACACTTAGTTTATCGGCATCAGGGTGTTTTTCGCACGAAACCACATGACCGATTACCAAGCCTTCTAAACCTCCTTTTACGGCGTCAAGTTTTTCTATTCCTTCTACCTCTAGACCGGTGTTGGTCAATATTTCGCCAAGTTTTTCTGGATTATGGTCAAAATCTATGAGTGTTTTTAATTGATTATATGAAATCTTCATTATTTCTGAGAAAAATTTTACAAAGATAAATAAATATAAATAAAGGGGTTTGAAAAGATTAACAGAAAAGCCGGAAGATTTTCTATTGAGTCAGTTTCTTAACTTTTACCAAAAAATATTCCTTAAATACACTTTCATTTTTTGAGCACACAAATTTCATGAAATCAAAAAAAAAGATTATTTGGTACACTTTTCAGAAAGTGTCCCCGCTAGCTAAGTGTATAAAAAAACCAGCCGGTTTGGCACAGGTTTGGCAAAGAACCTATCCAATCAATTTCCAAAAAAAATACAATTATGAAAAACCTACTATGATAACTACAATTGCTTCTTTGACTCTTAGATTTAACATCCTGTCGTATATTCCGGAGAAAATGATCCATCTATTCTGGTTCAAAGTGTGCCACTTTGCTAGAGAAGCTTTATGTTGATTTGACTTTGAAGGCGAAATGACCAAAGTGGAGATGTTTGATAAAATAGGATCTATGAACAAAAACGAAAAAGAGCTTTTATGAAATCAGCTCTAGTTAACCGAATGATTTCGCATGAAATTGTTAGAAAAGTATAAATTCATGGTTAATTATGGAGCTTATGATGTAAAAAGGCGAGCGATGCTCGCCTTTTTATTTTTGCTGCTAACTATGTTTTAGTACAGAGTTGCTCAGCGTTTTATTTTTGAGTAGGGTTAAGAATTAAGCAGAAGTTTTGTTTTCAAAATTTACATTTCAAACACAAGCACTTTTTAATTAACCGTAATTACCCTATGGCCTCATCTACCAAATAGAGAATGGATTCATAATTGGCACCAACTGCTTCGCTCATGGCCATTTCGCAGGTTTTGGTGGATGAATAATAACCCTCCGCCGAACACTGTTTAACTTCCTTTGCTTCTTCAAAAGTAGCTGAGGCGGTGAGTGCTGGCACTAAAAAACCTCTGTCTCCAGCCATACCACAACAACCTGCATTAAGAGGTACTACCACTTTTTCGGCGTAGGCTTGGGCTATCTCCACAAACTTATCTTGGGTTTTGAGCTTTTGTAAAGAACAGACTGGATGCAAAACTATTTCTCCTTTTAGCTTTTTAGGCTTAATATTTGGTAAAACAAATTCATGAATAAAATCTATGCTATCCATGATTTTTAACTTGTGAAACTTTGATTTATTCTCTAGAGTCAGAACTGGCAACATGCTCTTGAGCGTATATTGGCAAGAACTAACGTCAATGACTACGGGCATTTGGCCTTCATTTGAGCTGAGCCACATTTTTTCTAAAATATCATTGGCGGTATATTCAAAAGCATCCGTAAACCCTTTCGAAGAGAAAACCTGTCCGCAACAGGCATTTTGAATATCTTCTAAAACCCGAAGATTAATATTTGATTTTTCGCAAATACTATAAAATGTGTCCATCAGGTTTTTCTCTTTGTGGGCGTAAGTACCCATCATACGGGTAATGCATGAGGGAAAATAAACCACCGTGACACCGTTGAGCGAAGTGCTGTGGTTTAAAAGTGAGAACTCAGGTACCTTAGGAATTTGCTCTGACCAATTGGGCACAGCGTTATTCACTTTGTGCAACGCGGCCGTAATGGATTTCAAGGTATTTTTGCCAAAAAGTCGATTTATTCCGTGACCGACTGTTAGGCCTAACTTGATAGTATCCACTACAAAACCAAAGTTTTTAGCGGCAAGCAAGGCGAGTTTTTCTTCTAACTTTGAATGGTTACTTACCCGAAGTTTTTTTACCAAATCTCCCGTATTGATATCCACTGGGCAGTTTACCGCACAAAGGCCATCAACTGCACAGGTTTCCAGCCCATCAAACAGAAACTGATTGGCCAGTAAATTATATTCAGCATTTTTTTTCTCTGATTTAAGGTTCTCCAAAACTCTCCTTACCACTATTCTTCTCCGAGGAGAAGATGTTAAGTTTTTGCTTGGGCAGTTCGGCTCACAAAAACCACACTCTATGCACCTGTCCACTTCATCCTCTACCTTAGGCATTTTTTTCAGGTGTTGAATGTGAGCATCTGCTTTATCGTTTATGATAACGCCTGGATTTAATAAATTTTGAGGATCTACAGCTTTCTTCAGCCTCTTCATGATTTCATAGGCTTCATTGCCCCACTCTGTGGCCACAAAAGGAGCCATATTTCGCCCGGTTCCGTGCTCGGCTTTTAAGCTGCCCTTATATTTGTTTACCACCAAATCCACGACATCTCTGATGAACAAATCGTATCTGTTGATTTCTTCGGGAGAATCAAAAGCCTGTGTAACTACAAAATGTATATTGCCGTCTTTGGCATGACCGAAAATAATGCCGTTGTGATAGCCGAATTTTTGAAACAAAGCCTGAATATCCACGATAGCATTCCCTAAGTGGGCTACCGGAAAAGCTACATCCTCCAAAATCACTGTTGTTCCGCTCGCTCTAACCGCACCTACTGCTGGAAACAGGCCTTTTCTAACTTTCCAATAAAATGCCTGTTGTTTTGGCTCTTTTGTAAATTCGGGTATTTCAATAAGCTTAAAGTTCGATAGTTTTTCAGAAAAACTAAGAACCATTTTATCCAAGCTTTCGGCCGTTTGCTCTTGAAATTCTATCAGAAGTGCGGCAGCAGAAATTGGCAGAGTTTTGACAATAACCGGCATACCATCTAAATCTTGAACAGATTTTAGCGAGGCACGATCCATGAGTTCCACCATAGCTGCACCGCTTTCAATGAGTGGCTCAATGGCTTGGCATGCCGAAAAAATATCTTCAAAATAGAGTAAACCAGTAGATTTATGCGGCAAATCGGCCACCGTGTGCATCACCGCCTCCGCTATAAATGCCAGAGTTCCTTCGCCTCCGATGAGCAAATGTGCAAAAATATCCAGTGGATGCTCAAAATCCAGAAATGCGTTAAGCGAATACCCTACCGTATTCTTAGTTTTGTATTTTTCTCTTATTTTTGTTTGTAGAGATTCATTTGAGGCTATTTGCTTTTTTAATGCTACTATTTCCTCAAAAAGCTCGAAACTTTCTTTTTCGAATCTTCCGTAATCTTCCTCTTGCTCTGTGGAATATGCTTTACCATCTGGCAAAATGAATTTTATGAATTTTACGGTATGATAAGAGTTTTGGGCAACACCACAGCACATGCCACTGGCGTTGTTTGATAATATTCCGCCCATCATGGCGGCGTTGATGCTCGATGGATCTGGGCCAATTTTTCTTTGAAACTTCCTCAAATGGGCATTAACCATGGATCCTGTGATGCCCGGCTGCACTCTTACGGTATCTGAGTCGTTTTCAACTGAAACTTTGTTCCAGAATTTACCCAAATCCACCAAAATGCCATCGGTAATAGACTGGCCCGACAAACTCGTTCCACCTCCACGAAATACCAAAGGCATATTGTTTTTTTGAGAATATGCCAAAAGTCTGGTTACTTCGCTCTCCGTACTTGGTTGCACCACGGCTTTGGGTACCAAATAGTAAAATCCAGCATCGGAGGCGTAAGAAACTAAGTCAATGTATTTGTCTTTGACTTTTTCAGGCGAAAGAATAAGGCGAAGATCTGTACCGAGGGACATAATTTTTTAGGGAAAAGACTATTTTCTATAAATGGTTGCTGGGGCAGCTTGAGCTTTAGCGTAGATGGTCATATCGGCTATTGTGACGTGGTCAGGAGCCATCACGCAGTAATTTATAGCATCTGCAATATCCTTGGCCGTTAATGGAGAAAAACCATCATACACTTTGGCAGCACGCTCGGTATCCCCTTTGAAACGAATCACCGAAAACTCGGTTTCTACTGCACCGGGTGCTATGTTGGTCACTTTTATGCCGTGCTTTGTCAGGTCCAATCGCATGCCCTCACTTATGGCTTCCACGCTTTTTTTGGTAGCACAATACACCGTCCCATTTTCGTAAGTTTGTTTTCCGGCTACCGAACTGAGGTTTACCACATGACCGGTTTTTCTTTCTACCATACCCGGCAAAACCATTTTGGATACATAAAGCAAGCCATTAATGTTACTACCAATCATCAACTGCCAATCTGCCACGTCTCCATCTTGAATGGCAGACATGCCGTGGGCGTTGCCTGCATTGTTTACCAATATGTCAATATTTCTCCATTCCTCGGGTAACGATTCTATGGCTTTTTTAACAGACTCAAAATCGCTCACATCGAAGGTCAGTAAATGGGTTTTTACTTTTGAAGCTAGTTTGAAGCTGAGGTCCTTGAGCTTTTCTATTCTTCTACCACATAAGATGAGGTCTATGCCACTTTCGGCAAATGCCTCGGCGGTGGCCGCTCCTATCCCAGAGGATGCTCCAGTTATTAATGCTATTTTATTCATGTTCTTTGATGTTTTGTTTTTACCACAGTGTTGCTCAGAGTATTTTTTTGATTCTCTATACGTTTTTGAGTTTCACGAAGTTTTTCGCTTTGCTCGTTTGTTTATTACACAGTGTTGCTCAGAGTGTTTTTTTTGATTCACCATGCGTTTTTGAGTTTCACGGAGTTTTCGCTTTGCTCGTTTTATTTTTACTCTTTTTAATAGTCAAAAACTATGTTCACTATGTGCCTATGTGTTTTAAAAAAATAGGACAACCTTACTTCATCAGTTTCCTGTAGGCCTCGGTTTTGTCTGGATCTAGGGCTGACATGATGCTGAAGGCTTCTTGCTTTTCTTGTTTTGAGCCTTCCGAAAATATATTAATTAATTCCTGAAATTTTGCATCAAAAAAAGAATTTATGATGACCGAATTATTTTTCAAACCTGCAATGACTTTCAAGGTATTCAAAAATTCTAATGCTATTTTTCGGCTATTAGACGGATTGTTCGCAAAGTCATCTAAAGCCAAACGATGATATTCGTAAAAACCATCACGAAAGGCATTAAACTGCTGATTACGAAGATTCTCCATCACCCAATACCTAGCTCTTACGTCGGCATCTGCTGTCCAAGGACCTTTGCCTTGGGCTGATGAACCGGCTAATGTGACTACATTGAAAAGTCGCTCTAAATAGGCACTTCCACCTAGTTTAGAGAACGAATCGTAATCTAGAGTAAGAGCCGTAAGTGAGTAAAATGCCAAAGTCGAAGTAAGAACGTTTGAAAAATTCTGCTCGTTAAAAATCATTGTACGATCTTCTGGAGTAAAAGAAAGGTTAAAGTTTTGGTCT
>CAMCYZ010000147.1 GCA_945885545.1 Spirosoma fluviale | reverse complement strand
GGAAAGCCTATAAAATGACTAATCACAAACTCCCATTCGGAGTTCATGCCTGGGAAAAATACGACGCAGAATTTTGGAAAGAATGGATAAAATGAACGGGCAAAGTTCTCTGTGAACAATTTAATTCTTTAAAAGCCCAAAAAATGGTTTATCAAATTTTATACTTTTGCATGAAAGCTAGAGTGAAGAATCACTAAAAATTTAACATTTAAACAAAAAATGGACTACAATATCCAAATGGTTGATTTAAAGCAGCAATATCTTAGACTTAAAGAAGATATCGATCTTGCTATTTTTGATACCATTCAAAAGAGTCAATTTATTAAGGGACATAATTTCAATACCTTCCAAAGCGAATTGGCCGAATATCTCAGCGTTGCCAAATTAATTGCCTGCGGCAACGGCACTGATGCGTTGCAGATAGCCATGATGGCCCTTGATTTGAAACCGGGTGATGAGGTTATCGTACCCGCTTTTACCTATGTGGCCACAGCAGAGGTAATAGGCTTACTAGGTCTGAAACCGGTGATGGTGGACGTGGATTCAAGAACTTTCAATATTACGGCTGACATAATTGAAGAGGCGATAACTGAAAAAACAAAGCTTATAGTTCCAGTACACCTTTTTGGCCAATCTACTGATATGGAACCCATTATGAAGTTGACGCATGACTACAACCTAAAAGTTATCGAGGATACCGCTCAGGCTATCGGTGCTGAATATAGATACAGCAATGGAGAAACCAGAAAAGCGGGTTGTATTGGAGATATTGGAACTACCTCATTTTTCCCATCCAAAAATTTGGGATGCTATGGCGACGGTGGTGCAGTTTTTTCAAATAATATAGAATTGGCAGAGAAAATGAGGATGGTAGCCAATCATGGCCAATCTGTACAATATGTTCATGATATCATAGGTATAAATTCAAGATTAGATGAAATTCAAGCTGCTATTTTAAGGGTTAAACTCCGGCAATTAGATAATTTTGCTCAAAGGCGAAATTTAGTGGCTAATCATTATGACGAGGAATTGGGGCATATCGCCTATTTAGAGATTCCTTTCAGACAAGCCAATTCTACGCACGTTTTTCATCAATACACCATAAAAGTAAAAGACAACTTAAGAAATGACTTGAAAGATTTCCTCAAATCCAAGTCCATACCATCTATGATATATTACCCAAGGCCATTACACAAACAAAAGGCATTTGAAAACTTAGGGAAAATTGTTGGTAATCTGGCAGTTTCAGACCAACTTTGTTCTGAGGTTTTGTCATTACCAATACATACCGAAATGAGTATCGACCAATTAAATTATATTACAGAAAACATTAAGTCGTTTTTTAGTGGAAAATAAGGTTTATGTGCACCCAAGTGCTATTGTTGATGCCAATTGCGAAATTGGCGAAGGAACGAAAATATGGCATTTTTCGCATATCATGTCTGGAAGTACCATAGGTAAAAACTGCAACATTGGTCAAAATGTAGTTGTTTCTCCAGAAGTAATATTGGGACGAAATGTAAAAGTGCAAAACAATGTATCTATTTACACTGGAGTTACCTGCGAAGATGACGTTTTTCTTGGACCATCAATGGTTTTTACAAATGTCATAAATCCAAGAAGTGGCGTAAACAGAAGAGGCCAATACACAAAAACAAAAGTTGGAAAAGGGGTGACGATTGGTGCCAACGCAACCATAGTATGTGGACACGATATCGGAGAATATGCATTTATTGGAGCCGGCTCTGTTGTAACCAAATACGTCAAACCTTATGCTCTGGTTATTGGCAATCCGGCAAGGCAAACCGGTTGGATGAGCGAATTCGGACACAAATTGAGTTTCAATAGCGAAGGAATAGCTATATGTCCGGAGTCAAACGAAAAATATAAATTAGAAAACGGTACTGTTACAAAATTAGAATGAAAAGATTTGCACTTATAGGGGCTGCGGGCTATATAGCTCCCCGTCACATGAAAGCCATAAAAGACACTGGAAATAACCTTGTGGCTGCATTTGACCCATACGATGGCGTAGGTATAATGGACAGCCATTTTCCCGACGCTGACTTTTTTACTGAATTTGAAAGATTTGATAGACACATAGATAAATTACGAAGACAAGGAAATCCGATTGATTTTGTGAGTATTTGTTCGCCAAATTATCTTCATGATGCACATATCAGATTTGGACTAAAATCGGGCTGTGATGTGATATGCGAAAAACCATTGGTTTTAAATCCATGGAACATAGATTCTTTAGAGGAAATTGAGAAAGAAACGGGCAAAAAGATATTTACAATTCTGCAACTAAGGTTGCACCCTAGCATCATTGCTCTGCGTGAAAAGGTAAAAAATAGCCCCAAAGATAAAGTCTTCAATGTTGATTTAAAGTACATTACGTCTAGAGGGAAATGGTATCATAGAAGTTGGAAGGGTGAAATTCAAAAGTCAGGAGGAATAGCTACTAACATTGGTGTCCATTTTTTTGATATGCTCACGTGGGTTTTTGGAGACGTTAAAGAAAACAATGTAATAAGACATTCTGATGATATAGCCGAAGGAAATCTAGTCCTAGAAAAGGCCAATGTCAATTGGTTTTTAAGTATCGACTACAATCAAATACCCGAAAACATCAGATTACAAGGAAAAAGAACATTTAGGACTCTGAATATGGAAGGCGAAGAAATAGAGTTCTCCGATGGTTTTACAGAACTCCACACCCATAGCTATCAAAACATTTTGAATGGCGTAGGATTTGGGGTAACTGAAACAAAAAAAGCTATAGAGATTGTGAGTGCAATTAGAGAACAAAAGAGATAAGAAGAGATTGATTTGAAGATAAAATATTTGTTTTTTTTAGAAATAAATTTGAAATAAATGCTTGTAATAGGTGCAGGTGGACATGCTTTGGAGATATTAGACGTCTTGCTACAAGACAATTATCCCCATTCAATCTATTTTTATGACGATATCACACCATCTTTGACTGCGTTTAGAGGTTTCCCGGTAATAAAGAGCGAAGCCATGCTAAAAGAAATTTACCCGGCCAGTTTTTTTTTCGTTTTGGGTATAGGAAATCCGATTCATAGAAAAAACATGTATGAAAAATTCATATCTCTTGGCGGTGATTTTTCAAGCGTTATTTCTAACAAAAGTGTTCATGCTAACCAATTGTTAAATAAAGAATTTGATTTAATGAACCTGTGCTACCTTGGACCGGAAACAAGTATCGGAAAAGGCACATTGATAAATACTGGGGCTCAAATTCACCACGAAGTTGAAATTGGTGAATTCACCGAAATCTCACCAAGAGCTTTACTTTTGGGAAAAGTTAAGGTAGGAAACTTATGCAGCCTTGGTGGGAATTGTACCATACTCCCAAAAATAAGAATCGGAAATAATGTAATAGTTGGGGCTGGTACTGTTGTAACTTCTGATGTGCCTGATAATAAACTTATTGTAGGTGTGCCTGGCAAGATAATTAAATCATTGTAATCACTTGAGAGCAAGAATACTTCATATAATTGATAGCAGTAATTTCATAGATTATGTAAAGGCTACTTATGAAATAAATAATTATGAAAACAGTTATTCTACGTATTCTGACATTGACCTGAACCTTTTAAGAGAGCATTTTGACATTATTATCATTCATTTTTTAAGAAAAGAATATGCACCTCTTTTAAGTGGGCAATATTTTAAGGTCAGTAAAATTATTTGGACAATTTGGGGTGCGGATGCCTTTCAATTAGGCAGGTACTTTAACCTACACTTAATGCCTCAAACTAGAAAGCAAAGATTCCTGAATGAGTTTTCTAGAGGACTTTATCGAGGTTTGTCAAACTCTGTTCGAACGCTTGCACCCAAACTTTTCGATTATCAGATGATGTTTCAGAGGCAAATTAGCTGCATAAAAAAAATAAACAATGTAATAACATTAGCACCAGGCGACGACTTTGAATTAAAAAAACATTATGGTTTAAAGGCAAATAGCTATCATTTGAATTATTTAGATCCTATTTTCATGAATTCAGTGTCTACTAAATTCAATGAAGGTAATAATATCTTGTTAGGTAATTCTGCTGAGTATACCAATAATCATTACGAGGCCATTGAAGTACTTTCGAAACTAAAACTTCTGAATAGAAAGGTAATAATTCCAGTTAGCTACGGAGACCAAACAAATATTAAGGCCGTGGAAAAGCATGCCAAGGAAAAATTAGGAAACAAGGCAATGGTTTTAACAGGATTTATGCCTTTCGGTGAGTATGTAGAGCTTTTAAATACCTGCGAAATTAGTATAATGCCACATATCAGACAACAAGCTCTAGGCAATATTGTTAAACTGATTTTTAATGGTTCACACCTATATCTCAACAAAAAATCTAATATCTACAAATTTTTAGTCTCAAAAGGATTTATAGTTTCAACACTTGAAGACTTGGTTACCATAAAAACGCTGCCATTAGAGAACAAAGAAACAAACAGAGCGTTAGTAGAAAAATTCTTTGGCAAAGAACATATTCATGAAAAGACCACTAAAATTATTTCAGAGGTATTAAATAATTGATTTCAATTTATTAAACAAGGAAGAAATATCATCCGAAATACTATATTTTATCAACACAAAGAAATAAATGCTTAAAATTAAGAAAGACTTGAGGCCAATATTCAATATCAATTGAATTTTTGAGTGACCAAAACTTGGAATAATAGAACCAAAAACTAACAATAATACTAAAAACAAAACCAATAAAAGTTCTTTTAGTGAAAAGGGATTAAGATTGAATCTATACTTTACATAAAAAAGTCTAACAAAACTCGAAACCAAAGTAACTAAGCCTGTGGCAATTGCGGAACCCAATAAACCATACATGGGTATAAGTAAATAGTTTAACAAAACAACCAAGCCAGCCATAAGTATTATCAATAAAGTGTTTACCTTGTAATACTTGGAATAAGAAATCATTTCATTGTTCAGCCCTAAACTCATGTCAATCCATTTGGCAAAAGCTATGACAATAACAATCCACTTTCCTTGTGTGTAAACCGAGCTTTTGGGCAAAATACCTAATAAAGCTTCAACATTTACACTGACCAAAACAAACATTATACCACCAATAATCATTAAATTTAAAGCAGACTTTTTATAAAGCTCTTCTATTTTTTTAAGATTTGAGGTAAAAATATACTCCGATAAAATTGGTCCAGAAATCTGCTTCACGGCTTTCGCAGGAATTTCGATGGTGGAAGCAATGTATGAAGCCACCAAAAAAATAGCCACCGCCTCAGTACCAATCTTTTGGGCAATAATATTTCTATCAAGAAAAAGAATCAGATTTACGCCCAAACCTCCGATTATAACCAAACCTCCAAACTTTATACTTTCCCAAAAAAGCTCTTTTCTGATTTTCAAAAATCTAAAATTCAAATAAAGTCTATTAATCACCTTTAGGTAAATTAAAAGTGCAATAATTATTAGAAATATCGCTCCGGTATTTAAATACAAAAATGCTTCAAAGCTAATCCATCCGAGTCCAAAAGCTATTATCAAGCTTATATTAAAAAGCCTAAATACGGCCTCTCTAAAAAAGGTGGGAAATGCAATACGATTGTTGGCCCTTGAGTAGGCTTCCAAAATCATGATGAAAGCCCAGAAAAATGACATCGGGAGGCTTAACCATAGAAAGGGTACAATTGAAGGTGATTTTGCAACATAAATCTCTTGAATATTTTGTTTGAAAAGAAAGAAAATCAAGCACAACAAAACTGAGCCAATCAAAGGAAAAAGCATCAAATACCCCAATATCCCATTATGACCACTACTTTCGTCCTTGAATCTTGCAAAAAACTTATCACTTATATGGGGTGCACCTAAGTGTATGAACGCTGCAAATATTAAACTATTCTCAAGCAGTATTCTTGAAACAGCCAGCTGATCAGTCGACAAAAAATGAGTTGCAATGAATAAAGTATTTACCGCACCTAATAATACTCCTAAATAATACCCAACACTTGACTTAATACTTTGGCGGATTATAATACCCATTTTGGCTTTTTTTGCGTTTTCGCTCTAACAAACTCTCAATTAATATCTTCTTTTTTAGTTCCCCCCCTAAAATGCATAAACAAACAACCAAAAACCAAAACTACCCAAGCAATCGAGGTGTATCTGTCGTATTTCTGACCTACTTTTATTGAAATTGGGTCAAAAGTAAAGGTTATTTTGTGTTTTCCGGCTGGCACTGCCATGGCCCTTAAAATATAATTTCCTCTAATATGTTTGGCCGGTTTGCCGTCAATCGTTGAAACCCAATCCTCGTTTCCTTTGTAAAAAACTTCCGAAAACACCACAACTTGGTCTTTGGCACTTTCAAAGTTATATTCAAGATGCTTGGGACTGTAAGAAGTGAGTGAAATCGAGCCAGTCAAATCAGTTGAAGGCTTTGTACTTCCCAAGTCAGTCAAAAACGCCTTTTCTACCACCAAAGTTTTGGCTGGATTTAAACTATCCAAAGCCTTCATTTCTTCTTTGGCTCCATTAACTACTTTTAG
Source organism: Spirosoma fluviale (assembly GCA_945885545.1). Classification (GTDB taxonomy): domain Bacteria; phylum Bacteroidota; class Bacteroidia; order Cytophagales; family Spirosomataceae; genus Leadbetterella; species Leadbetterella lacustris. The sequence goes on along the minus strand of CAMCYZ010000147.1, from coordinate 3,352 downwards.
CTCAGACACAAACCAAGCGTTACCCAATGCCGCCGGATTTTCCTGTGAGGTTGGGTTACCGTCTTGGCCTTTAACGATAAAATACTTGGTATTCAGCATATTCAAAACACCCATATTGTTTTTCGATATTTGCTGTTCAATGAGATCGTTGAATCTGCTTAATTTAGCGGCACTATAACCACCTATAGATTTATGATAAACTGAAGTTAAGGAATTGGTAAAAGGGCTCGAACTAACATCAATTACCCTGTAAGACAAAGACTTATCTTGCAATATCTGTTGATCTGCTGCCGAAGGAGAAAAAAGATTGTCAATGGTATCAGGTTTTTTCTGAAAATCGTCCTTGGTTAAATATCTCTTGTCAACTGACCAAAGGTCAAACAAAACCAAAATAACCATTAAGCCACCTACCATACTTGTGTTTTTCAAAGTATTTTTCACAAATAACCAAAGCACCAAAGCGGCAATTAATATCAAAATAAAGCTTCTTATGGCATCCGAACTCATTAATGATTCTCTGTCTGCTAAGAGTGCATCATATACTTGATTTACAGCAGCTTGATTGTTTCCAAAACTCTGACCAAGCATTTCTTTAAACTGAGCATCCTTAGTTGAAGTAAAATTAAAAATTCCTGGAACCAATGCAAATACTAAACAAAGTCCGCCGGCTATAATCAAACTAATAAGAAAAGGCTTCTTAAAATCAACCCATGTGGGTTTATTCGTAACAATAGTGTGAAGACCCATAGCCGCTATGGCAACCACGCAAAGTTGGAAAAGCGTCAGAATCATACTTACTGCCCTGAATTTGTTGAAATAAGGCAAATAATCAAACAATAAATTATTGAACAGGCCCAAATTCCCACCCCATGAAATAAACAAACATAGCACGCCGCTCACCAAAAACGGCAATTTGTATCTTTCATTGGCATAGAAAAGTCCCAAAAGAAACAAGAACAATAAAATAGCACCAGAGTAGGTTGTACCACTTACAAACTGTTGATCGCCCCAATAGGTTGGCAAACTTTTCACAAACTGTTGAGCTTGCTCAAAATCCACACCTAATGATGTCAGTGCCTTGAACGACTCCGAATCTTTATTCAATTCGCCCGAACCACCCCCTGAGAAATTTGGAATTAAGAATGAAAAAGACTCTAGTTTACCATAACTCCATTCAAACGCATAATCTTTTTCAAGGCCATTGGAACTACCATTATCGCTCAATTCACTACCACCTCGCATAGTATATTTGGCGTAATCATTAGACGTCCAAAGCCTAGAGGTATTGGTACCAATCACCAAAACGCCCATCGATAAAAACAAAGCTGATGCCAATAAGAAATTAGCCATCTTTTTATTTTTAATGGCTCTATATATTTCAAAAATGCTTAAAATAACAATAATAAACCCTGAATAATAGGTGATTTGAAAATGGTTGGCATTTAATTCTAATCCCAGCCCAAGACTAAAAACAGAGGCCCCTAGCCAAGGTTTGTCACGAAAACCCCAAACCAAGCCCGAAAGCATCAAAGGCACAAAGGCCAATGCATATACTTTTGCCAAATGCCCCGCCTCAATAATAAGTATGTTATAGGAGAAAAATGCATAGCCAATAGCTCCCATAATTGCCGGAAAAACCCCAACTCCCAAAGAAATTAAAAGCAGGTAAGCTCCAATCAAATAAAGAAAAATAAATGTACCATCTTGGCTAAACAAATAATAGATATACGGTTGTATTTTTACAAAAAGCCCCTCCGAGTAGTCTCCACCCACAAAATACGTAGGCATACCGCCAAACATGCTATTTGTCCATCCGGTATATTCATCATTATTATCAATAGAAAATTTACGTATTTCAGATTGTACAGCCCGCATTTGATATGTATCACTTTGCAACAATGACTTTCCACTTAAGATTGGATTCATAAAACCAACTGAAAGCAGTGCAAAAAACACGGCTACAAATAAATGGTTTAAATTGGATTTGTTGAAAATCAACTTTTTCATCTATATTATTATTTTATTTTTTCAGCAATTATTATTACTTCCATTCTAAAAAGACACTTCCCCCTAAACTTGATTCTCTTCAAAATCCTCAATAATAAAGAATCCTCCAAAGCGGCATAAAAACTACTTGGTAGCCTAAAATTTGGAAATATCTGTTTCAAAGGATTCAAGGCAACGAAAGGTATGGGTGATTTAAAATTCCCAAAACCAAACTTCTTCAGATTACTCATGGTTTCTTTGAAGGTGGTTTCGTCTAAATGGAGACATGTAGCCTCAATATTGGCAGAGAAAGACCTGTCTACTAAAAGCGTCCAATCCGCAGGCCCAAAAAGTCTGCTCGGAATAACAACAATCAACTTACCTCCTAAGCCTAAACAATTTGCTATTGATGTTAAAAAAAATGCCTTGTCAGCAGGAGCAATATGCTCGTAAACATTGTCCAACATAGCGACCTCAAACTTCTGAGGAACCACAAAATTAACAATGCTGGATTGTAAACATTCTATCTGATCAGAGTATTGGTCTTTCGGAAAAGTAGGAGTTTTTACGTCTAAACCATATAGTGTTTTAAAGGCCAAACCCGACTGAGCCACCACATACAAAAAACCACCACTACCACAGCCTATATCGATTATTGATTTTCCCTTAATTTCCTTTTTAAAAATATTAAAGATAAGCTTTTTTGCCTCAACTATATCTTTAAAATATTCTTTTAAATAAGGTGCCGTAGCATTTGCCGATTCAGTATATATTTTTTCATAAAGAGCTGTTCTCTTATCAAAGTCATCTTCCTTTAAAATTTCGTTGTGAAATATAGATTCTGATTGAAACATTCCCTCTAGCACCGAATGGGGAATACCGGTTTTGATTGAATAAAATTTTAAACTCTCCGAATCGATTGAATGCATTCTTAGGAAATTATCATTGAACTTTTGAAGTATCAAACTTTGTATACCCAAAATTTGACCAAATTTAAAAATAACTAAACTAAGTATAGCAAAAAACGCAAAAAAATAAAGGTTTTCAACCAAAATTATAAATTGCGAATCGTTAAATTATACCTTCACAAAATACTTCAAAAAGAAAACTACCTAATTATTGACTTACTTAGGGTCTACTGAAAAAGGCAAAAAGTATTTATAGATAGTAAGTTATGGGATATTTTGATAAATTTGGTGCAAACTATTTTGCATATGAAGCCCAAAAACCTTGCAGCACATCGCAAATACTCTCCCGTAAGCCAGTTGGCATTACCGGGATTTGAAACTCCATTTGTCAAGCAGCTTGATCCTGAGAATCGTTGGGTCAAGTTTAGCGGGATTATTCCTTGGGATGAAGTAGTAAG
>CAMCYZ010000146.1 GCA_945885545.1 Spirosoma fluviale | reverse complement strand
ATAGCGACCTAAGCGATCACGTAGAAGACGCCGTCAATAGCCTCAGAATAGCTTTTGCCTGCGATGAATCTGTACGAACCGGCGAAGTGGTAAGGTTGTAGGGAATAGTTGCTGTGTAATTAGCAATTGGAAAATTACTTCTACTGCTTTATCGAAATAGGAGAAGAGCTCAATTAGGGTTTAATTGTTTGAAAATAACAATAATTGTATTTAATTCAAGTTTGAAACTAAACTTTTTGGGTAAGTAACACCCTCATCTAGCCAATACATATAATCAGCCACCGACTCTATGGACTCTCGGTGGCTCACCATAAGAATCATCATATCGAACTTTATTTTTTGGAGCAATTCCATCACAAAAACCTCCGTTTTTTTGTCCATTGCAGCGGTAGGTTCGTCTAAAAGTAAAATTTCTGGATTTTTGTATAATGCCCGTGCTAATGCTATCAGTTGCTTTTGTCCACCTGAAAGATTAATGCCTTCCTCGCCTACTATGGTCATGTAACCCTGCGGCATTTTAGAGAAATAGGTATCAAAACCATATTCTTTACAAAAAGAAATGGCTTTCTCGGCTTCCTCAGTTACATTGCCTAGTACAATATTTTCAATCAAAAAACCATTGAATATTTTGATGTCTTGCTCTACTACGCCCAATTTACCACGCCAGTTAGACAGCGGAATGTCATATATGCTTTGTCCATCCAATAAAAGCTTACCATTTTCAATACAATAAAAACGCTGTAAAATACTCAGTAATATACTTTTTCCGCTACCAATCTCGCCCAAAAGTGCGGTTACTTTACCCTTTTCCAACCTAAGATTGACATTTCTAAGCAATTCACTCCTACCAGCAAACCTGAAACTTAAATTACTAATAATCAAGCATTTACCCCCCTCACAATTTCAAACTCACTCGTCTTCTTATAATCAGCAGGTTCTATAAATTTTTCAGGCTGTAAATCGGTAAACTCAAACATTCTATTAAATGCAACCTTGGCTTCTTGTATCTGGATATTGGTATTTGCCAATCTGGCCACTGAAGCAATTATTCCGCTTGCAATGGTTATTACGGCCATCATTTCACCAAGTTTCAGCTGTTTTTCAATAACCATCCATGACGCCAAACCCATTAAGCTAAGCAATAATAAAGTGTTAAGCACGTCTCCAAATGTGTTGTATTTGTTACCCAATTTACCCAAGTTCAATATACTATCTTGAAACAGACCATACGTGAATTGTGTAATACTAGAGAAAAAGCCTTCCTTGTTGTAGGCTTTTATGACGCCAATGCCATTGATGGTATCTATATAATTACTTTCGTTTCGAGCATAATTAGCCATAACTTCTTTTTGTTTTTCGGCAATAGGTGTGTTGTATAAATAAACCAACAAGCCAAACAAAGGCAAACTCATAAGACAAACCATGCCAAGAACCCAAGAGTAGATAAATACGAAAACCAGAGAAATAACTACCACAAAAACATCTATAAACACCACACCCGTTAGCAGTACTATCGTGGTTTGAATCCGCCGTGTGTCGTTCATTCTGGCAATCAAATCACCCGTTTTTCTATTATCAAAAAACGATTTGGGCAAAAACATGAGATTTTCATAAAACGAATTGGCCACCCTGCTATTAAAATCTTTGCTTTGGCGAAGTAATAGCAAAGTACGAATATAACCGAGGCCACTTTTGGCCAACAATATAAAAAACAACAAACCCAAACCCAATAGAAGCTTTCTGGTCTTGTTGTTAGGTAGAAAATCGTCTATCAATTTTTGACTAAAATACGCAGTACTCAAACTCAAAACTGCTATAACCATACCCATAAGACCCGAAATGCCAAGAATAGGCATATCTTCACGAATCAGATCTTTAAACCAGTTCCATTTTCTATTTGTTGTTTTGACTATTTTTTCAAAACCTTCCTTAGGCATTAAATTCAGCATAGCTCTGGTTTTCCATCTTTGCAATAGCTCAGTTTCTGTCCATTCCTCTATACCTTTGGCAGGATCACCTATCAAATATCCTTGGTCCAAAGTAGGGATTTTATAGCAAACCACATAATGTTCCAGCTTCTCGTCAATCAAAACATGCAAAATACAAGGAAAGGTAGCCTCTGCTTTGAATTCTTCCAAAACTTCAACTTCAAACGCCTCAGCCTCCAAATTATAGGCCTCAGCGGCCTGTTGTAAACCCAACAAACTAGTGCCTTGCACCGAAGTACCACTTAGGTCTCGGAGTTTTTCGAGGGTAGCATGGCCCCCATAAAACTGGATAATAGACTTCAAACAAGCTACGCCGCAGTCTGTTTGATCGTGCTGTAAGGTATGGATTTTCTTGAGGTTATTGTTTGACATATTGCGTAAGGGCTTCTAGTTTTACTTCGCCTTTAAAAGTTTTCAATAGTTTATTGTCTGAACCATAAATCATGACATAAGGAAAAGTATGTACCCCGAAAATCCCCGAAGATACCTTGCTATCTATATTTCCAATGTTAAATCCCGCCTGACCTTTTAGATATTGTTCCCTGAAATTTATGATGTTTTGTAGAGGTTCGTTGGACAAAAAATAAACCTCAGCATCTTCAAACGCTTCAAAATTATCGGCTAACAATCTTGCCTCCGATTGACAATGCTCACATTCAGAATTAAAAAAAACTAGGTATTTTATTTGTTGGGGCATTAATGCTTACGGAGTCTCCTTCAATACTTAAAAATGAAACACTGGGTAGAATCGCAGTTGCAGTTTCAACCTTTCGTTTTTCTTTTAATCTGTCCTTTATCTTAAAAAAAAGGATAGCTAAAAGACCCAATACGACAAATGGAACTAGTACTCTTAAATAATTTTTCATGAGAAATTAAGGGTAAGGAAAACTACAAAAACAATCCAAATTACTAATCCAGAGCCATAGGAGGCCATAACGGTACCAAACGACTTGCCAAAATCCTCCCGAAAATATTCTTTGAGCTCATAGGCCAATGCAAACCAAAAGGCCACCTCCCATACATTGATAGACTGGAGCGGGTACACCAGCCTAGGTTCTATTTCTTTTGGATTAAAAAGATTGAGCAATGAGCCAGGCATAAAGTATTGCAGATCCTCTAGGGTATAATCACGCTGAAAAGAAAACCAGAAGATTTTGACCACACCCGGAATCAAAAACAGGATATCTGCCAACACTACCGCCGAGAAAATTTTGGAAAAAACCAGCAATGTAGTATTAGAAAGCAACACCCCCGTATAAATACAAAGGGTAATGAGTAATATTTTGATAAGGTATAAAATTGGAATTAATAGATAGCCGACCCACTCATACTTTTTCTGGTGGCTAATAATTGTTTCTATTTGAGAGTAAGAAAATTGGGTTGAGTAGAAACCTCTAGTTATATCATCTGTAAAAAAATGTTTATGAAAAATAAAAGTTTCAAAGCTTAGGACTATTATTGCAAAAAATATAAAATTTCTTGTCATTATTTTGACTATTTAAAAAAATATAATTTAAAGCTTAAATCAAACCCAAATACATTTAAATGTGAATAAGATTAATCCAAGAAAACTTGGACTAATCTTAACACCCAATGCCAAATTTTGTATTTTATAAGGGAAATAGAAATTACGTACCGCTAGATTTTCTTTCTTTAAAAATAGAAATCCCTAAACTAATTGAAGTAAAAATTAAGGAAATTAAAGTAAATATAAGTCCAGAGTTTCCTTCCCAAACAAAATTATCAATAGAAAGTAAATAGATAATCAAACCTATTGATGTCAAAGACATTACGAATGTTACACTCTTAATATCCCAACCTAATATTCTTTTCATAAAATTACTTTGACTTTGTTAGTTTAGCTGAATTTTTAATTTATAGGCACGAAAGAGCTGCACCTGTAGGAGCAACAGACCACCCAATTGCTGCTGCCCATAAGGCTGCACCTCCGGTTCCGACAGTAAGTGTTGCTAGACCCACACCAGCAGCTACTAAACCAACCAATGCTAATGCACAAGATGCATTATCTTTGGCTGATCTGCCACCATCAATAAATTCCATTTGGTTAATTTCAATTCTTTTCATCTTAATAATTAAATTTTAGTAACTCCCCACAATATCGTGAGGTGATACAAAACTAAAGTGGCTCACTGAACTGAAAGTGCAGTGGGTAAAAAAGTTTGAAAAAATATTTCCTCCAGAAATATTAGACTTTTGGATATCGGATAATTTTCTGAAACCCATTTCAAAAGTTCCATCTTCTTTGTAAAAATAAGTTCGTTTAACAGGGCAGTATTCAATAGGCAGTCCTAAATCATTAACTAGCGAATCACGCCATTTGTACCAAGCTCTTTCGGTAATTCCCAGTTTTTGTGCAAATTCTTTTGGGCAGCCTGTGGCCTTTTGTTTAATTAGGCGGTTAATTTGATTCAAACGTTCTGTGTATTTCCAAAGCATTGTATTTTTTGTTGGTTTAGTTTGAGAATTTTAACATTCAATACTCAAACCTAAAAAAAGAAATTTGATTCTGCAAGCTTAACTAAGAAATTATTTACTTGGTTTTATTACATAAAAACTTTGAAAATTGATATAAATCAAGCCATTTTAGTTGCTTTTTTCTTAAAAAAAGCAAATTTTCACTTTAATGCGAAACGAAAAAAAATAACAAAACGAGACTCCCTTTCACCCCTCCAAATAGCCCAATATCTTTTTCATATCGAACTCGTCTTCGCCGGATGAGAGTATTGATCGTTTTTATCCACTTAAAGAAATAAATTTCAGCAAAATGAATAGTTTTTTAGAACATCTATTTATTTTTGAAACAAAATAAAAGTAAATGGAATCAGTACCTCAAGTCAGTAAGCCAACTTTTAATCAATTAAAAGAATTGGTTCGAAATCTATCATCAGCTGAAAAACTCCGATTAAATGATTTTATTTGGGAAGAAAATATAGAAATCCCTTCTGAACATCAAATTTTGGTCAAAGAGCGGAAAGAAAAATCAAGATTAAATCCTGAAAGGCTAATCGATTGGGATGCAGCGGTTGACCTCCTAACAAGAAATGACTGAGTATCAAATAAAAATTGACAAAGATGCCTTATTGGATTTGCATGAAATCAAGTTTTGGTATGCCTCTATAAAACTAGACCTTGGTTTGAGGTTCCAAAAACAAACTCTTTCTCAAATCTCAAAAATAACCCGAAAAGATACCTAGTTAGATATGATGATGTTAGATGTATGCCGTTAAATAAGTTCCCGTTTCTTGTACATTTTTCAATAGAAGAATCAATTCAAACTATAACAGTTCACGCCGTTTTTCATACGAGTAGGAATCCACAAATTTGGAAAAGAAAAACTTAGTCTAATCCCTCATCTCTCCAAATAGCCCAATATCTTTTTCATATCGAACTCGTCTTCGCCTGAGGCTTCAAGGTAGTCGGTTTTTATAGTAGATGGCTTGCCCATTTTGAGGTAGGATTTCCAGATGTGGTCAATGTACCAAGTGGGTATATAACCCCAGCGAGAGTCCATGGCTTTTCTGATAATAAAAGTACGTTTGGATATTTTCACAAAAATTCGCTTTTCATAAATGGCATTGAGTCTGATATCATGAAAAGCAAAAAAGCCTTCGATTATAACCACCTCAAAACGTTCTTTGAAGTCGCTTACCACCTCCAGCAACAAATCGTGGTCAATAGAAAGCGGTGATTCCCAATCGGTTTTGTCTTTGATTTTAGGTATTTGCGTTTCTGGAAAAACAAAATCGTCTTGGTGAAATATAATCGCCTTTTTGCCATTTCGCCTAAAATGCGTCACCAAAAGATTGGCCAGAGTACTTTTCCCTGATCTACTCGGGCCACCGATTCCTATTACCATAGCTTTTGATATTTAAAACCAGCTCGATTTCTTTTTCCCACTCATTCCCAAAGCACCCAATAGCGACCTCGTGATGATACTAGCGGCAGTTCGTCCTATTTGGCGTGTGACTGAGCTAGACAAAATGGTTTCTAATGTTGACTTTTCTTGTTTACCTTTTGGTGCTGCCTCCTCCTCCGATTCATCAGCAATGCTGAGTTTTGCGTTTAGAATTTCATAAGCACTCTCTCTGTCGACAACTTCGTTGTATTTTTTGGCAATTTTCGACTTCTCTATTATTTCTTCAATTTCGTCGTCAGAAAGTACGTCCATCCTACTCCTTGGTGGACACATATAGGTAACAGCCAGCGGTGTAGGAATACCTTTTTCGTTTAAGCAAGTCACCAAAGCCTCCCCTATTCCCATGGCAGTCAGAATATCTTCTGTTTGGTAAAAATCTGTTTCTGGATAATTTCCGGCAGCTTCTTTGATGGTTTTTCTGTCATTAGCCGTAAATGCCCTTAGGGCATGTTGCACCTTTAAACCCAACTGCGACAATACCGCAGCCGGAACGTCCTGCGGGTTTTGCGTACAAAAATATATACCAACCCCTTTCGAACGAATCAGTTTTATGACTGTCTCTATTTGATTTAAAAGTGCCTTAGATGCTTCTTGAAATACCAAATGGGCTTCGTCAATAAAAATCACCAATTTCGGGCGGTCTTCATCTCCTGCCTCTGGCAAACTGGAGTACAATTCGGCCAACAAGCTGAGCATAAATGTGGAAAACAACTTAGGTCTGTCCATCAAATCCATTACTCTGAGAACAGAAATAATTCCTCTACCTTGGTTGTCTATCCGCATCAAATCGTCAATATCAAACGAAGTTTCGCCAAAAAACACGTCAGCCCCTTGTTGCTGCAGTTCTATCACTTTTCGCATAATAGTGCCCAAGGATGTACTTGACATTCTCCCGTAATTGGTCTCAAACTCGTCTTTGCCTTCTTCACTCAAAAACTGTATAACTCTAATCAAATCTTTTAGATCTAACAAAGGCAGTTTATTGTCGTCGCAATATTTAAACATCACCGATACTATGCCTTCTTGGGTGTCGTTCAATCCCAATATTTTCGATAGCAAAATAGGGCCAAACTCTGATACCGTGGCTCTCAGACGCGTACCTTTTTGATCACTTAAAGTGAGCATTTCTACTGGGAAGCCGTTCGGATTATAATCTATTCCTGCGGCATTGGTTCGTTCTAAAATAAAATCTTTTTCCTCACCCGGCATGGCTATACCGCTCAAATCGCCTTTGATATCCATCATCAACACCGGCACGCTGGCATCGCTCAGGCTTTCGGCAAGAACTTGTAAACTCTTTGTTTTCCCCGTTCCGGTGGCACCAGCTATGAGTCCGTGACGATTCATAGTTTTAAGCGGTATTTTTATCTGTGTACCCTCTACCACTCCACCGTCTAGAATGGCGGCACCTAAAACTATGGAATCACCTTTAAAAGTATAACCTTTTGAAATCTCGTCTTTGAATGACTGAATTTTTGACATATAAATGTTATGATTTATTTCAATCTGCAAGTTCTAAAATCTTCGGTGTAATTGAAACAATTGAGTTCAATATATTGTCATAATAATTAGAAATTTGTCTCAATTAATTATTTTTGCAAAAAAAACACTTTGGAAGATATACTAAACAAACTGGGTTGGGCCTTGCTACTTGCTTTCGGCATAATGGTAATAATTATTGGGGTTATCTTATACCAAAACAATTTTACTGAAGAACCTGAAGTGAAAATTTCAGCCTTCTATTTCATTATTTCTATAATTTTTTTGGGTTCAGGCATTTACTTTCGAAAACTTTCAAAAAAAGTTTAACATCCTGCTTAAATCGAATTCATGGCATCAGCATAACTACGGTTGCAAGAATATGTAATCTTATCTATTCCATTCCAGTTTGTCATGCGGAGTTCCTTAAGTTGAGAATTAAAAATATTTTATGAAAACAGAAAAAGTTCTATCATTTTTTTAATTCAAACCAAAATTTGTCATTTCAAAAAACATAGGCCGAACATTTTTTAGGTTTTGTACGTTAGTATTTTGAAATATTAATCTATATTTACTTCAGAACAAATCGGATTCAGGATGTTAAAAAGAAATTTGATTTTATTTTTTGGTCTAAGCCTGTTACCACTTTTGGTTTTTTCACAAAAAACCGAAGAAGAGACGGGCATTGATACCAAAACCCTTTCCTATGGCCTTACAACGAATAACTACACTAGTTTGCTGGGCGGAGTTGTTCTAAGGAATTCGTTCCCGATATCGAAAAGAAAAAACAAGCCAGTAAACCGCTACATCTCTGTAGAGGCCGTAAATCTTAAAAATTCAAGAGAAGAGAATGTTTTAAGTGCCTACGGTAGCAAGTATGTCTATGGCAAAACCAATTACTTTATCTCTATACGTCCACAGTACGGCAGAGAGTTTTATTTTTTCGAAAAAACAGACGAAAACAGTGTAGGTTTCAGTGTAATTGTAGCTGGCGGCCCAAGTCTGGGACTCACCAAACCGTATTATATCAAGTACACCAACCAAAAGGGCGACTCACCCCAAACGGTAGCTTACAACCCTGATATTCATACTAATACGAGTTATATAATCGGGGCAGGAAGCTTGTTTCAAAACCTATTCACTGGCCTAAAAGTTAATCCAGGTTTGCACGCCAAACTGGCAACAAACATCGACATTTCTACATTCAATAATAACGTCACCGGCGTGGAATTGGGAACCCTTTTTGAAGTATTTGCGAAGAAACCAGAGATTTTGGCTTCCAAATTTTCAGATAATCCACAGACCTTTGCTACGCTTTATTTAACTTTGTACTTTGGAAACAAGAAATTGGTAAAAAACAAAAAGAATGGAAGTAAAGGAACCGAGTGAGAGAAAAAAAAGGCCAGATTGGCTGAGAGTGAAACTTCCTATTGGCGAGAGTTACAGAAAAGTAAGAGAGATAGTTGACAACAACAAACTGCACACCATCTGCCAAAGCGGAAACTGCCCAAACATGGGTGAATGCTGGGGCGAAGGAACTGCTACTTTCATGATTCTTGGCAATATTTGCACTAGAAGCTGTAATTTTTGTGCGGTTGCAACAGGCCGCCCGACTGAATACGATACCAATGAGCCTCAAAGGGTAGCAGAAGCTATAAAGACCATGGGCGTTAAACATGCTGTTATCACGTCTGTGAATCGTGACGAGTTGAAAGATAAAGGTGCGGAAATTTGGTACCAAACCGTAGTAAAAACCAAAGAATTATCTCCGAAAACGACGATAGAAACACTCATCCCCGACACCAAAAGCGACTGGGAGGCATTATATAGAATGATTTCGGCTGGCCAAGAAGTGGTTTCTCACAACATGGAAACGGTGAAAAATCTCTACAGAAGAGTTAGACCTCAGGCTCGCTACGAGAGAAGCTTAGAGCAAATCAGAAAAACCAAAGAGTACGGAAAACGTACTAAGACCGGAATTATGCTGGGTTTGGGAGAAAGCAAAGACGAGGTTTTTGAGGCCATGGATCATTTGGCAGAAAACGGCTGTGATATACTCACCCTCGGTCAATATTTACAGCCCACCAAAATGCACCACGAGGTGATAGAGTTCATCCACCCCGACATATTTGACCTCTATAGAGAAGAAGGTCTGAAAAGAGGAATAAAATACGTAGAATCTGGGCCATTGGTACGTTCTTCTTACCATTCAGAAAGACACGTAAACGTCTGACCAACAAAAAATTTTATGAACCCAAAACCTGTTGAAAATAATATGTACGATTATATTATTTGCGGCGGTGGTATGTCTGGACTTTCACTGGCCTATCAGTTATCAATTTCCAAACTTTCGAATAAGAAAATTCTAATCATAGACCCAGAAAGAAAGACCAAAAACGACAGAACTTGGGCGTTTTGGGAAAAAATCGACAATCCTTTCGATCATATTTTGTTTAAAAAATGGGAGAAAGTCAAGATTGTTGATTCCCACAAGAAAGTAAAAAGCTACGACTTGGAAAACTATAGATATAAACTTTTGCGAGGC
>CAMCYZ010000145.1 GCA_945885545.1 Spirosoma fluviale | reverse complement strand
GGTCGCTATTCCCCATCGAATCCCCAAGGGGATGAAACCGCCAGCCTGGGCTTGCTCTACGACGAGCGTTTCCCAGGTCCCGGTCTCAAGGTCACCGAAATTTTGGCCGAAGGTCCCTTTAGCAAAGCCGCCTCGGCCCTCAAGCCCGGCGCCATCATCGAAAAAATCGACGGGATCGCCATCGATAACCGGACCGATTGGACGGCCCTGCTCAACCGCAAGGCCCGCAAAAACACCTTGGTGACTTTCCGTAACACCATGGATACCAAGAGCATGGAGACGGTGGTGAAGCCCATCAGCCTCGGCGATGAAACCCGGCTGATGTACGCCCGTTGGGTGCAGCGCATGAAGGACGAGGTGCATCGCCTGAGCGGTGGTACCTTGGGTTATGTGCACGTTCAAGGCATGAACGATGGTTCGTTCCGGGATGTTTTTGATGAAGTCTTGGGCGAAAATTTTGATCGCCAAGGCCTGGTGGTGGATACCCGTTTCAACGGGGGAGGCTGGCTGCACGACGACCTCAAAACCTTCCTGAGCGGAGAGCGATACCTGGACTTTGCCCCGCAGGGGAATCGCCTCAAGGACGGTGAGCCCATGGGCCGCTGGACCAAACCCAGCTGCGTGCTCATGAGCGAAGGCAACTACAGCGATGCCTTTATTTTTCCGTACGTGTACAAGCAGGCCGGCATCGGCAAAACCATCGGCAAACCCGTGCCCGGTACTGGCACCGCCGTTTGGTGGGAAACTCAAATCGACCCCACCATGGTTTTTGGAATCCCCATGGTCGCCACCATTGGTCGTGAAAACCGCCCCACCGAAAACCTGCAATTGGAACCCGATATCAACGCCGACCTCCCCTACCTCGATTTCCTCGAAGGCCGCGATACCCAGCTCGCCAAAGCCGTCGAGGTCCTGATGCAGGAGGTCAAGGGCAGGAAATGAAGGTAAACCAAGCGATTCAAGTTATCCGTGCCTAACGTTTTGCGGCTTGGCGTAGTGGCGGATTTACACCACAAATGTTGATACGAAGCACTACTGTTTGTTTAATCACAAAACTGTCAAACGAAGCACTGAACCCACTATTACGCCAAACCGCTGTTATAGGCTGGCGTTCTTGTCTGTCGTGGGTTACAACCATTTTTATGTCGTCTGTTTGTGTCATTTGTCAAGTGCTTTTTTGTCTGGCTTGTGTGTCGGGTGTTTTATTTTTTTTGAAGCGTTGGGAATTTTTTAAAAACAATTTTTCTTTTTGGTCGGCTTTGCAAGCTCTTTTAAAAGCTTTGGTTTAGCGTGGGCTTGTGCGGCTTTTAAATGTGCTTGCAAAATGCGTTAGGGGTTTATTGGTGGTTGTTTTCCTTGTTGTGTCCAAAGAGTATCAAAAATGAATTCTTTATATCTTCTTTCAAAATCTTTATCAGTCGAGAACTTCTTGAAAATCTCTGTCTGTGTGAACAAGTATTGTTGCATTAATTCCTCCACTTTTTTGTCTGATGATATTTTGGCATTTTGCTTGTCGGGTGAAGTGTTGATAGCATCCATAATTTTACCGTCTGCCTTCATATCCGCTGGAATCTGTTGTGTTAAAATCTCATTCACTTTGTCTTTGTCTGTCCAGTCGATATCGCCAAAACGCTGATTGAATGCATTCAAAATATTCTCCAAAGTGTCAAGTTCGAGTTCAGATTTACCACCACCAACGCCAACTGGAATTGGTGTTACAAATCCCGGGTCTTCAACCAAACTGATTTTTTCTGTTCCTTGCTTGGCAGGTCGGTAACTATCCATATCAATGGATTCAATAATGCCTTGTGCCAAGTCTTCATTATCCTCAATGTGCAGTTTTGGCAACAAGTATTTCAAATACCACCAAAGTTGTTCCCAATACAAATTATTGAAGTCAAGTAGTTTGGCTAAGTAACTGTATGTTCTTAAAAACGATTTTACTTTGATTTTAAAATCAATTTGCTTGTCAATATTTAAATCAAATTTGAATATATGTGCTGCTGAATCTATAATCGGGTCAAGAACCGTTCTGTCTGCATTGTTTGAATATTTTTCAAAAAAATCTTTCACCACTTCCTCGTTGTAAACTTCAAATTTCTCCAAGGCGTCCAGCAAGTCGTTGAGTTTGTTTGGACTGGTTTCTTCGCTTAGAATGGTTGAAGTATAATAAGGGTCAAACGCTTCTTTTATTTCTTCGGCTGAATTGTAAAAGTCCAAAACAAAGGTGTCTTTTTTATATGGTTTAAAAGCTCTGTTTAATCGTGAAAGTGTTTGCACTGCTTGCACATCTCTCAATTTCTTGTCCACATACATTGTATGCAAAAGAGGTTGGTCAAAACCTGTTTGGTATTTATTGGCTACAATTAAAAAACGATATTGCTTTTTCTTAAAGTTTTTAGGAATATCGGTTTTGTAGCTTTCGAAATTATTCATTCCTGTTTCGTCAAACTCAACACCTTTATATTCTTTCTTACCTGAAAAAGCAACGATGGCTTTCCAAGGAGATTTAATTTCTTTCAAGTATTCGTCAAAGGCATGTTTGTATTTGATAGCGGCAATGATGCTCTTAGTTACAATCATTGTTTTAGCTTCTCCATTTATCAGATGCTTTACATCACGATGAAAATGGTCTATCATTATTTTGGCTTTCTCAGCTATAGCAAATTCGTGTCCTTCCACATAAGCCCTTAATTTCTTTTGTGCTTGTTTGGTATCAAACTCTGGATTTTCTTCAACTGATTTTATGAGTTTGTAAAAAGAATTGTAAGTGGTGTAATTCTGTAATACATCCAAAATAAATTCCTCTTCAATGGCTTGTTTCATTGAATACAAATGGAATGCATCAAATGCCGTTTTTTCTTCTCCGTCTTTGATGTATTTTCTTGGAACGCCAAATGTTTCTAATGTTTTGTTTTTGGGTGTTGCTGTAAAAGCAAAGTAAGAACCGTTCTTAATCATTTTGCGACTTTCAATCAATGCATTGATTTTGTCTTCCAATGTTGGTTCGTCCTCGTCCTCTGAATCTTCGCCTTTATCGGAAAGCACGGCATTCATTTTTGCCGATGTTTCACCGCTTTGGCTACTGTGAGCTTCATCTATGATAATTGCAAACTTCAAACTGCCCAAGTCTTCCATTTCTTTCAACAAATGTGGAAAGGTTTGAATGGTGCAAATAATTACTTTCTTCTTATTGGCAATGGCTTCACGTAAGTTGTTTGTTTTACTTGCTCCATCGCTTGTAATAGCTGCAACAATGCCAATCGTTGGCGAAAACTGTTTTATTTCATCGCTTAGTTGTTTGTCTAAAACAGTTCTATCGGTTATTACAATTACCGAATCAAAAATGTTGGTCGTTCCCGTTTTGTCAAACAAGCCGTGTAGCTGATGTGAAAGCCAAGCAATGGATTTTGATTTGCCCGAACCTGCCGAATGTTGAATTAAATATTTTTGTCCAATACCATTTTCTTTGGCGTGTGCCAGTATTTGTTTTACCGATGTAAGTTGATGATAACGGGGGAAAATCATTTTCTTTTTCTTCTTGCCCGTGTCTTCATCTGTTTCTTCAATTACTTGTGCAAATTTGTCTATAATGTTTGCCAGAGAATCTTTACTCAATACTTCTTCCCACCAGTAATGTGTTTTTAGCCCCTTTGGGTTTACTGGGTTCCCTGCACCAAAAGGCGGTATGGCTTTGCTATCATTCAAACCTTTGTTGAAGGGAATAAAGAAAGATGCTTTGCCTTTTAATTCCGAACACATAAATACTTGCTCGGTGTCGGCTGCAAAGTGAACCATACAACGGGCAAACGAAAACATTTTCTCTTTTGGGTCTCGGTCGTTTTGGTATTGTCGTATACCGTTTTGCACATACTGTCTGCTTAATGGGTTTTTTAACTCACAAGTCATAACAGGAATACCATTTACAAAAACAGTCAAATCCAAACGGTTTTCGTGGCTTAGACTGTACTTTAATTCCTGCGTTACTGAAAATAAATTGGCTGCATATCTTGCAGCATCTCTGGTATTGTAGCTTGATGAAGGTTTGCGGTAAAAAAATTCAATGGTTTTATCAAAATGTTTTACGCCTTTACGAAGCACTTCAATTACACCCAACTCTTTTATTTTTTCGTCTAAGCGAACTAAAAAACTGCGTTCTCCCTTTTTCTGAATCATTTCGTAGGCATCCTTTTGGGTTGCCTCTATAAATGCTAATACCTGATTAGTATTGATGCAAAACTCACGGTCAAATTCGGTTGAGGTGGTTTCAATAAATTTGTGCTCCGCAACCAAATAATTGGTAATGAATTTTTGAAAACCTCTTTCTGATGTATCTGTAAACTGCATATTTAACTCATTTGTAATTGCGGAACACTGCGTTTGCCAGTAACTAAATCTGTAATTAAGGCTTCTCGGTATTCTTTGATGGATGATATTTCTTTTTTGGCTTTTTCAATAGCCAATTTTAAGGGGTTATTTCTTTGAAAAAATTCCGTTACTATTTTATCCCGTGTTTCTTTTTTAGGAAATGGTATTTCAAGATTTTCTATATCCTTGTTACTAATATTTTCTTGTGCTGAACCATCAGCAATTAAAATTATCTGTTTTTGAATGATTAAGGAAGATAGACATAAAAGCAGATAAGGCTCCCCATTATCAAGTTTAGCAACACGTTGATTTAAATATGCCTTATCTGTTAGTTTGTCAACTTGTGCTACTTTGCCAGTTGTCGCACCTGACAGGGCAATTAAAATATCTCCATTCTTAACTTCATATCTTTTATCAACTTTCTGATTAACTGGATATTTAGCACAAGTGTTTAAATCTAATTCATTGGCGATATCTCCAATTCTTATTACGGGATAACCTTCGCCAGCAGTGAACAAATCACTTTTAAAAGCATAACCATTTCTGAAACGTCTGATGTATTTCAACTTTTTCCATATCTCTATTGGAAGATCTTTTATTAAACTATCCCTGAGAGAGCCACTTTCCTCCTCCAACAATTCAATCAACCTTTCCTTATTCCGAATAAACTTGTCTATTTCGCTATTCTTTTTGTCTAAGTAGGTTGCTATTGCTTGCTGCTCTTCCAATGGTGGAAAAGGTAAATATTCATTTTTAAAAGTGGGGTAATCAATATTTTGCCCTTCTCTAATTCCCTTTACACAAAGCGTCATCAGTGAAATAAATGGGGGAGATTTGAAAAGATTTTTGAAATATCTTTTTTCAATTTGCCTTGTTTCTTTCATTACTGTGTAAGCAGGGCTAATAATTCCTCTTTCGTGAGCAACCTCAATTCCTCCTTGAAAACTTCTCAGACTAATAACAAAATCTCCTTTTTCAACCAATTTTAAATTGTGCAGGTCTTTTGTTGCTTCTACTGTTCTTTTTCCATATGCATCTTTAGAAACTACTCCGTGTTGCTGTGATGCAACTAATAATGTTTCATTTGGAAAACCTTTCTTGGTGCTTTCTTTGAATAAGTGCCGCACTTTTAACAGTTCCCAATGTTCAGGAACTTGCGGAAGCCAAATCGCTTCAGTGGTTTTTAATTTATTAAAAGTCAGTTTAGCCATTAGTCGTTTACAATTTCGTTTAATATGCCATCAGTTTCTTTTTCCAGTTGTAATATTTCTTCTGTAATTTCTTCAATACTGCGAGGCGGTAAATAGTTGTAGAAGTATCGAGTAATGGAAATTTCATAACCCTTTACGGTTTTGCTTTCGTCAATCCAAGCATCAGGAATGTGTTGCAATACTTCTCGTTCAAAGTATTCGTGCATGTCTTGGTCAAGCGGCACATTTTCAGTGTCTCTTAAATCACTGTCGGCTTCGTAAGTTATTGTTCCGTCTTTTTCGGTTTTCTTAATTACTCTTTCAGCATCTTCGTTTTTCCAAGTTATAGTATCGGTAATACTTTTAACGCCCTTAATATCAATATCTAATTTCAAATCCCTAATGGTTTTGTTAAGCAATGGCACAAAAGTGTTGTAATCGTCAAACTGTTCATTGCCCAATTTATCTGCAATTTTTTGTGCCGATTGCATCAATATCAATTGGTTTTTCCAATGCTCGGCACTTAGCAGTTTAGTTTTGTCGGCAAATTTTAGTTTTACTTCGTTCTTGCTCAGATGGGCTTCAATTTTGTCTTTGTATTTTTTTATGTCCTTATACAAATCATCGCCAAAATGGGTGTAAGCCCATTCCATTTCTTCGGTTATGCTTTTGTCAAAACGCAGTGTGGAAATAGCTTCGGGTTTAAACTGTGCAGAAAGGCGTAAAGGTCTTTCAACCGTTATTTTATTGTAGCCAAAGTATTCGTTGTTGTAAATTTTAGAAATATCGTTTTCCACAAAGTTCATATACAAATTGGTAATGGTATCAATGTGTGCAGGTTTCATTTCGCAATTCTTTTGCCCTAAGTTCTTCCGCAGTTTTTCATACAGTTCCATTGCGTTAATTAACTGTACTTTGCCTTTGCGTTTCGGGTCTTTCTTGTTGCTTACTATCCAGATATAAGTAGGAATGCCTGTGTTGTAAAAAATGTTTTTTGGTAAAGCGATGATGCATTCCAGCCAATCGTTTTCAATAATATATTTGCGTATTTCGCTTTCGCCACCACCTGCATCACCTGTAAACAAAGCCGAACCATTGTGAACTGTTGCAATACGGCTGCCCAATTCTGTATTGTGTTTCATCTTGCTCACCATATTCATCAGGAACAACAATTGTCCATCAGAAATAGAAGGCAAGCCAATTTGAAAACGGGTGTCTTTAATATTCTGACTTCCTTTTTTTCCTCTGTCATCTA
Organism: Spirosoma fluviale; assembly: GCA_945885545.1. Lineage (GTDB taxonomy): Bacteria > Bacteroidota > Bacteroidia > Cytophagales > Spirosomataceae > Leadbetterella > Leadbetterella lacustris. Next base: position 3,260 of record CAMCYZ010000145.1, on the reverse strand, counting down.
CAATAGCATCCTCATCAATTTTCCAAGTTTTGCCATAAGGCGGATTGGAAAGCATAAAGTCGAAATGCAAATGCGGAAAACCATCTTTGGAAAGAGTAGAGCCGTAGGCAATGTTTTCTGATTTTTCGCCTTTAATCAGCATATCGCTGGTACAAATGGCGTAGGTTTCAGGATTTACTTCCTGCCCGTAAAGCATAAAGTCGGCTTTGCTATTTGTAATATCTAAAGCGAAATTTTCTGCTTCGGTAAGCATACCGCCACTGCCGCAGGCAGGGTCATATATGAGATACGTTCCTTTTTTTATTTTGTCTTTTACAGGCGTAAATAAAATATGTGTCATCAACTTAATGATTTCACGAGGCGTAAAATGTTCTCCTGCTTCTTCATTATTTTCTTCGTTGAACTTTCGAATCAGTTCTTCAAAAACATAGCCCATTCCCAAGTTGGTCAAGGGTGGCAAGGTTTCGCCTTTACTATTTTTGACTTCGTTGGGACTAAGGTTTATTTCTTTGTTGCAAAGTTTTTCAATGAGCAGATAAGTTACACCTGCTTCTTTCATTGTCTCTAACTGATTACGCAGCTTAAACTTGCTGATGATTTCCTGCACGTTAGGGCTGTATCCGTCCAAATAGGCTTCAAGATTGGTGTCTATGTTGTCAGCATCATTCATCAAAGTTTCAAACGTGTATTTTGAAATATTCCAAAACGGATAACCCGATTGATTTTCCAAAGCTTTTTTGTCGTCAATATTCTGCTTTATAAGAAAGGCATTTGCTTCTAATACTTTATCCTTGGTCGGTACAAGCAAAGCGTCTAATCGCCTTAAAACGGTGAATGGAAGAATGATGTCTCGGTATTTTCCTCTTACGAAAACATCACGAAGCACATCGTCTGCAATGCTCCAGATAAAACTTACTATTTGATTATGGACTTTCTGATTCATAGAATTTTGATTTTTTAAATTTCTGCTGCTGTTGAATAACCATCTCTAGGTGGGAAGTTTCCAATGTGATGCCATTTGCTTCCTCCCTTGTGTGTACTATAAACTTTTGCTCCATGTTTTTTCAGGCAATTAACCAAAGCAAGTCTTGGATGCTTATTTTCTTTTCCTCCTTTTGCCGAAATCAATGCCCATTTAGGTGACATTTTATCGATTAATTTGGATGATAAATTTCTACGTGAACCATGATGAGGGACTTGCATCCAAAAAAGATTATCCAAAGAGTCATGTGTTTCGACATCTTCAAATGCTTGTACACCTGCATCACCTGTGAAAAGAAACCGTTTATTCTCTCTAGCAGTAATTTGTAAGATTACACTTGAATTATTCGTTGCAGATGTTGAGTTCTCAGCATCTACTATTGGACATGGAGATACGCCTTCAAGCAATAAATCTGGATTCTGATTAGGGAAAAGTGAATTGTATGCATATTTAGCTTCTTGACTAACATATTCCTCTACGTTATCCATTCCAGGTAGGAGTGACTTATAAAATGCATCAGAAGGTCCAAGAATTTTAACTATACCATTGAATTTATTTTGACCATATAAGGCTGGTTTCCTCGTTATATTGTATTTATCTACTAGTGTTATAAAATCATCCACGTTTTGAAGAGATTCCATTATTACCTCATATTGTTTCTCTGCTGATTTCTTTTTGAATGATTCCTTTAATGCTTGATATCTATATGAACTTATGTGTTCAGCTGGATTATTAACCCAAATTTCAGGTATTAGATTCTTGTAATGTTCTACCACTGCTATGAGACCACCAATATGATCTTTGTCGTGATGAGTACATATTATTAGATCTGGTGCTGTCTTTCCAGTTGCTGGTAAAATATGTTTATCTAGATGCTTAATTACATCAGCACCTTGCGATTTATTACCACCATCGATTAGTATGACGAAGCTATTGTTGTTTTCGTCTTTAAGCCAAACGGTTATTGAGTCTGCATTTCCTAAAGAAAGCATATCTATGCTTATATCTATCATATTTCTGTAGATGTTTCAATTGCTAAAGCATTGCACACAAATCTTTTTCCGTGATTTTGTGCAACAATGGCAAAAATTATAAATTGTATTAAAAGGTAAATTACGTAAAGCCATTTAACAGATTCTACCGACAAAATCAACATTGAAATGCCGCCAACAATGAAAAACAAAAAGGCAACAGAAGTAATGTCTCTTGCAAGTAAGAAGTCTTTATGGCTTTTCTTTACAACAGGATTTTCTTGGTGTTTTTTATAAATCTTATACCATAAAGAGTTTTGTTCTTTTGGAAATACAGGCAATTGACCAAATTTTGATGTCAAGAAATTTTTGTCAATGCGGTCGTCTTTATCTGCGTAAAAGGAGAAAGCTCTGCACGCAGGTAAAGGGTTTTTAAATCGCCAAAAACTTAATATTGCTTTAAAGTCACTACTAACAATTCCATTTAAAACAAAGAGAAGAAGCGGTACTATCAAAACCCAAACACCTCTAACGGTTATAAATGATTTTATCTCTAATTCAGAGAAATTTATAACCTGAGATAAACCAACGATGTAGAATAGTACAACATTGAAAGAGAAAAATACCCAAATGAGTTTTGAATTTTGTTCTTTAAGTGTAATTGTCATAGGTATACTTTAGTTAGAGGGTTGGTAAAAAAGTGGCTCTTTTGGTTTTGCGAAGTGTTGGATTGCGGGTGGGGCAAAGCCAAATGTGCCACTTGCGGGTGGGCTAAAAGAAATTTTAAAAAATGCGAAGGGTTGGCTTTTTCTTTCTTTTCTGTCACTTGTCCCAATAGCAAAAAACGGTCAGTTTGTTTGTCTGTCCGCTTGGTCAATATGGTTTGTATGTCGAGTCCATTTTTAGTCATTGTCTTGCTGTGTCGTCTGTCTTTTTAGCATTGGTGGTTACTTACTTATTTGTGCAGATATATAGCCCTAAGTTAACGGAAAGCTGTTGTATTTGTGCAGGTTTAATGGGTGGAAATATGGGGGTAATGGGATACAAAACCTGTGGATTTATCGGGTTCTGACCCGGGATGACAGAGGGGCTTACCGTGATAAAAAGCCAGGATAGATGGGATCCAAGGATTTGTCCTGGAGCTTCAGGCAACCTCATGGCAAGTCAAGGATTGCATCAATTAAAAGTCACGCTGTATCCCACTCGCCAGGTATGGCAGGGTAGGTCGTGGAGGGCGTGTTGGTAGCGGAGGTAGAAACGGCCTTGGGCGGGGGTTTGGTAGGCGGCTTCGCTGCGCAGAAACCAGG
>CAMCYZ010000144.1 GCA_945885545.1 Spirosoma fluviale | reverse complement strand
GCAGCTTTGGCAGCCTCTGCAGCTATCATGGTTTCTGATATTCCTTTCAACGGGCCAATATCTGAAGTTAGAGTTTGTAAAATTAACGGTGAATATAGAGTCAATCCACCTGTTTCTGAAATAGAAAAAGCTGATTTGGATTTAATAGTCGCTGGAACTATCGATAGCATATTGATGGTAGAAGGCGAAGGAAACGAAATTTCTGAAACAGAAATGGTGGAAGCAATGAAAGTTGCTCATGAAGCCATAAAGCTGCAAGTTTCGGCTCAAAAAGAACTTGAGGCTAAAGTTGGAAAGACCACAAAACGTGAATATTGCCACGAAACGCACGACGATGAGCTTAAAAAGAAAATGTACAATGAGCTCTTTGATAAAGTTTACTTAGTATGTACCAATGGAGGCGGTAAAAACGACAGAAGCACTGGTTTTGCCAATATTTTGAAAGAATTCAAAGAAAGCCTACCTGAAGAAGAAAGAAGCAATCCATTGCACAAAGTATATTTTGGAGACATTACTTATGATGCTTCAAGAAAGATGGTTTTGGACGAAGGAAAACGCTTGGACGGACGTAAACTTGACGAAATAAGACCTATCGTATGTGAAGTAGATTATTTGCCTTCAGCTCACGGTTCTGCATTGTTCACAAGAGGAGAGACTCAATCTCTGTCAACAACAACATTGGGTACCAAACTTGACGAGCAAATAGTTGATCAAGCAATGGTAAAAGGATATTCAAGATTCTATTTACACTATAATTTCCCTGGATTTTCAACGGGAGAAGTTAGACCAAATAGAGGTGTTGGTAGAAGAGAAATTGGCCATGGCAATTTGGCTCAGAGATCTCTGAAAAGAGTATTGCCTCCGGATGATCAAAATCCATATACAATAAGAATAATCAGTGATATCTTAGAATCTAATGGTTCTTCTTCAATGGCTACTGTTTGTGCAGGTTGTCTATCATTGATGGATGCGGGTGTGCCTATCAAAGCCCCTGTTTCGGGAATTGCAATGGGATTGATTACTGACCAAGAAAGTGGTAAATGGGCGGTTTTGTCAGACATATTAGGAGACGAAGATCATCTTGGTGATATGGACTTTAAAGTTACAGGTACTTCTAAAGGTATTGTAGCTTGTCAAATGGACATTAAAATTGGTGGTTTGTCATTCGATATTATTGAAAAAGCACTTAATCAAGCAAAAGCAGGCCGTTTACACATACTTGGTAAAATGACAGAGGTTATAGCCAAGCCAAACGATGACCTGAAACCACACGCTCCAAGAGCTCACACCATTATTATCGAGAGAGAATTGATTGGTGCGGTTATCGGACCAGGAGGTAAAGTCGTTCAGGAAATCCAAAGAGAATCTGGAGCGACTGTAAACATCGAAGAGAAAGACAACAAAGGTTACATCTCAATATTTGCAACGAATGGCGAAAGCATGAATGCTGCCCGTAAAAGAATCGAAGGTATTGTGAAAATGCCCGAAGTAGGAGAGGTATACGAGTCAGTGGTGAAATCTATTCAACCATTTGGTGCATTCTGTGAGTTTTTGCCAGGCAAAGAAGGTTTACTACATATATCTGAGATAAGCTGGGAACGTTTGCCAAGCATGGACGGAGTATTGAAAGAAGGTGATCAACTTCAAGTTAAACTAACAGAAGTGGATAAGAAAACTGGGAAATACAGATTGTCAAGAAAAATCTTGTTGCCAAGGCCTCCGAGAGAGGAAAAACCGCAGACTGAACAATAATAAACTCTTGTTTGTTGTTAATATTAGTCAGGGAATTTAGTCTAAAACTTAGACTTTGAATTAAATTGTAAATTGATTTCATAAAATGAGACAGCTAAAAATAAGCAAACAAATCACCAACAGAGAGAGTCAATCTCTTGATAAATACCTTCAAGAAATCGGTAAAGTGGATCTTTTGACTCCCGATGAAGAGGTTATTCTGGCTCAGAAAATCAGAGATGGAGACCAACTCTCTTTGGAAAGGTTGACAAAAGCCAACCTAAGATTTGTAGTTTCGGTAGCAAAGCAATATCAGAACCAAGGGCTTTCTCTTGGTGACCTAATAAACGAAGGAAACTTAGGCCTTATCAAAGCTGCTCAAAGATTTGATGAGACAAGAGGTTTTAAGTTTATTTCTTATGCCGTTTGGTGGATTCGTCAAAGTATCCTTCAGGCATTGGCTGAACAGTCTAGAATTGTACGATTGCCTTTAAACAGAGTAGGTTCTTTGAATAAAATCTCCAAAACTTTCTCAGAATTAGAGCAGAAGTTTGAAAGAGAGCCGTCGCCAGAGGAATTGGCAGAGGTTCTTGAAATATCAGCCAACGAAGTAGTGGATACCATGAAAATCTCTGGTAGACACGTCTCTGTTGATGCTCCGTTTGTTCAAGGTGAAGAAAATAGTCTTTTGGATGTGTTGGAGAACGATACCGAAATCAGACCTGACCAAGAATTGATGAATGACTCTTTGAGAAGAGAAGTTTTAAGAGCACTTTCTACCCTTACACAAAGAGAAGCCGAAGTAATTATGTTCTATTTTGGATTAAATGGCGAACAAGCCATGACGCTTGAAGAGATAGGTGAGAAGTTTAACTTAACAAGAGAAAGAGTAAGACAAATAAAGGAAAAAGCCATTCGAAGGCTCAGACAAACCTCTAGAAGTAAAGCTTTAAAAGCATATTTAGGATAACAAAATTAAGAGGTTCAAAGTTTGAACCTCTTTTTTTGGTAAAACATCAACCTTAGATTTGTTGTTTGGAAAGATTTGAACCAACTTTGTGATTATTTTTTAGAATGGCAGAGAAAATAGGTATATATGGTATTGAGAAAAACTGCGGTAAAACCACAACTGCAGCATTTTTAGCTGAAAGCTTCGCCACTTTGAGTACCAATGTATTGCTTATAGATTTGGATCTAAACAATAACCTTTATAAATTCTTGGGACTCCAACTCAATGCTTCGGGCCTTAGTCAAATAATGCAGGTTAAAGTGGGACAATCAGCATGGAAGTACTTAAAGGTTGGGCAAGATGTGGAAATGTTTATAAATAGAATGGATCAACTGGATGCCGACTTTGATTATATCTTATTTGATTTTCCTTCTTTTGAGTCAGAAAGCAATTCAAAAGTATTAAATATTCTTAATAGAGTAATTATTCCTATTGAATGCGAGTTTTATGGTATAGACCAGTTGAAACTAACAATTAAAAAAATACTTGAAATAGATACCTTGAAAATAGTAGGAATATTGCTAACAAAGTACGACGAAAAGAATCAAATAATGCCTGAGTTTTTAAAATTCTTAAAAGAGCATTTTTCGGATTTAGTGTACTATACAATCATTTCAAGAAATTATTACCTAGGTTTGCCTCATTTTACAATTGAAAATCTGAATAAATTTGTACCAAATGTGGGTTTTGCGGATTATTTTAAACTAGCCAACGAAATACAAAATGATTAATAAGAAAAGAATGGGTTTGGGTCGAGGTTTAGAAGCTTTGTTACCCGAAAAACAATTGGAAGAAGACGATGCCCAAAGCATCGAAACGTATGAAATAAGTGTGGATGGCATTGAAACAAACCCTTATCAACCAAGAACCAGTTTTGATTCGGATGCTCTAAATGAATTAAAAGAATCCATTCAGATTCAGGGCATTATTCAGCCAATAACAGTAAGAAGAATTGGAAATAAATACCAATTGATATCGGGTGAAAGACGCCTTCAGGCATCGAAACTTGCTGGTCTTACCCAAATTCCAGCATATATAAGAGAAGCAACCGATCAGCAAATGCTGGAAATGGGCTTGATTGAGAATATTCAACGTGAAAACCTCAACCCTATGGAAGTTGCCTTAGCGTACCAACGTTTACTCAAAGAATGTAATATAAAGCAAGACGAACTTGGTTCAAGGGTAGGAAAAGATAGGACAACTGTCAATAATTACCTAAGATTATTAAATCTGCCACAGATAATTCAAACTGGTTTGGCGGAGAAAAAATTAAGTATGGGCCATGCAAGAGCTCTTTTGGGTATTGAAAATGAGGAAGTTTTACTAAATACTTACAAGGAAATTATTCAAAAGGAATATTCTGTAAGAAAAGTAGAAGATTTAGTAAGACAAATAAATGTTGGAGCAAAGCCTAAGAAATCATCTGAGGCTTCTACAAATAAATCTTCTAAAATCGTTTTGGAGGATTTACAGCTTAGACTTTCTGCACTTTTTAGCAAAAAAGTAGCTGTGGTAGCTGATGCTAAGTCGAAAGGTGAGATAAAGATACCATTTGGGACAAAAGAAGAATTAGAGGAGATTATAGGTAAACTTAAAAAATAGCCTGATTTTGATTAGACGAATTGTCCATTTTATTGCTTTCACATTCGCCGTTTTCGTTTTGAAGACTAACTCTGTGTTTGCACAAAAAGATACGTTGGGGCAAAAACAGCTTATTCCAAACGCTAAAATAGATAGCTTGAAAAATAAAGCCGTCGCATTTGACACTACGAGAGGGGCTAAGCTGAGAAGTTTTGGCAAAAATAGCAAGTATACCTTTAGAAAAACTTTTGGGATAGATTCTCTTACTGCCAAGGACGTGCCCAAAATAGCGTTTGTTAGATCAATGATTCTGCCAGGCTGGGGACAGATTACGAATAAAAATTACCTGAAATTACCACTAATATATGCATCAGCAGGTGTTGGGAGTTATTTTATCATAAGAAACAACCAGTTGTATCAAAAATACAAAGGTTTTATTTTAGAAATGAATTCAGCTTCTCCAAAACAAACCGAGCGAATTATTGATGGAGCTGGACCCTATTCGGTTACACTAATCACCACCGCTGCCAATCAATATAGACGATACAAACAGTTGAGTTTTGTTGGAATGGGCCTAGGTTGGCTTTTATTTGCCATTGAGTCCAACGTTTCCGCACATTTAAAGACATTTGACGTTTCGAGAGATATTTCAATGAAAATTTCTCCTACTATTTTAGAACAAAACCAAACTATGGGCTTCAAAATGGCCTTTAATTTTAAATAAAGAAATGAGAATTGCACTTTTGGGTTACGGGAAAATGGGAAAAGCTATCGAAAAAGTGGCTTTGGAAAGAGGACACGAGGTGGTTTTTAGAATTGACCTCAATAACGCCTCAGATAAACAGTTAATAACCAAGGATAACGTTGATGCGGTTATAGAGTTCAGTTCTCCGCACTCCGCCTATGTCAATCTTGAGTTTTGTATGAAAAGTGGTCTGAAGACCGTGTGCGGCACTACAGGTTGGTTAGAATCTCGTAGGGAGATTGAACAATTGTGCGTTCAGAACAAAGCGTCATTTTTCTATGCAAGCAACTACAGCATTGGTGTTAATTTATTTTTTAAAGTAAACGAATTCTTGGCCAAATTGATGGCTCCGCACCAACAATATGAAATTTTTACTAGCGAAATCCATCACACAGAAAAGTTGGATGCACCAAGTGGAACGGCCATTACTTTGGCTGAAGGAATCTTGAGTAATAATACCACCAAAAAATCTTGGGTTAATAATCAAATTGCGGCCAAAGAAGAACTGCCGATATGGTCTTCAAGAGAAGGAAAAGTGCCAGGTACACACACCATCAAGTACATCTCTGAAATAGATGAAATTGAAATCAAGCACACTGCCTATACCCGCATGGGTTTCGCACTTGGGGCAGTTTTAGCCGCAGAATGGCTTCAGGGAAAAGAGGGAGTTTTTGGTATGAATGACTTATTGAGTTTATAAAAAAAGGCCAGAAGAACATTCTGGCCTTTTTACTAGTCTAAGTGCATCCACTTTTTATATCTCTTTAAGGCTAATTCACTTTTTGAATTTTTAAGGCTCAGTTTGATAGCCTTGGTTGGATTTTCAAAAATTGGAATTTCGTACTCCAATAAATTCCCATCTCTTAATACTTCTATCTTCACTTTTTCACCTACTTTTATGTTTTTTAGGGTCTCATCAAGGCTAACAAATACCTTTTGGTCTGTACGTAAAATTTCGTCATCTACATAAATTCCATACGAATAAGCACCTGATCCTCGTTCTGTCTTGGTTACAATATTATTCCTCATCGTCACGCCTAGCCAGGGTTTATCCTTTTGTGTTTGAATAAAACTTGCTTCGATATCTACATTTTCAAAAAACTTCCCGTAGTCAATCATGTCGGTTCCATAAATACAATTTTCAAAAAACTTACTGAGGTCTTTTCCAGACACTTTTTCACAAGCTTTTTTGAATTCATCATCCGTGAAACCAGAATTTTTGGCTAAGTAAGTTTCAGCATATAATAACCTCAACACATCATCCAATGATTTTTGGCCATTAGACTCGCCAATGATGAGCATATTCAAAACATTGGCTATTACCCCACCCTTGGTATAATAGGAAACTGTAGAATTATTTGAGTTTTCGTTGGGTCTGTAGTATTTTATCCAAGCATCCCACGAAGCCTCCGTTACTGACTGTACTTTGTTTCCGTAGATATTTTCTATCGAATTTATTCCATAGCCTATATGAGATAGCATTTTCTTTTCATCAATTAAGCCTGCTCTTCGAAGTATATCGTATTGATAATAAGACGTAAACCCTTCAGACACCCATAGCATATTGGTGTAATTTTCATTTTCATAATCGAAAGGACCAAGGGCCGCCGGACGAAGCCTTTTGACATTCCAAAGGTGAAAATACTCGTGGGCAATCAATCCCAAAAAACCAATATACTTTTCTCGGTTTTCATACGCTCCAGTACTTGTCTGACAGGTTGTAGAGTTCAGATGCTCCAATCCACCGCCAATACCTTCTGCATGGTGAACGATGAATAGATATTCTTTGCACGGATGTTGTCCACCAAAAACACTCGCTGCTGCCTCAACTACCTTTTTGTAGTCTGCAGCCACCTGTTTTTTGTCATAGTTTAAAGGTTTTACTGAATAATTGGCAATAGTGTGTTTTACACCCATACTTTCAAATTCTATTATATCCTGATTACCGATTTCGATTGGGCTATCCACCAATGTGTCAAAATCTTGTACTTCAAATTTGTTTTTTGAAATCTCAGGCAAGGCCACCGATACTTTGGAGAACGATTTATGAGGTATTACTTCCAATAAAGATTTTTGGTTCATAAGTTCTTTTACAAACATAAAAACAGCAGCACCGTTGGCATAGCCATGGGAATCATCCAAGTGGGCATTTCTCACACTGAGCTCGTTTGCATAAACTCGATATTTTACTTCAATTTTTTGTGCATTTCCAAAGAAAACCCTCCAAGTATTTTTAGAGATTTTTTGGTATTTAAGCATTCCTTTCGAATAATTTACTTCAAAACCCTCCACATTTTTTGCGTATTCTCTAATAAGGTAAGAGCCTGGCGTCCAAGTTGCGATTTTAAAATCGACATAGTCTTTAAATTCTGATTTATCAGCTAAATCAAGTTTGATTTTAACTTCAAAATAATGGGTGTTCGGCTCAGGCATAGACAACTCATAGGTCATACTATTGTTTATTGGAGGTTCTGATTTATGCCTTGAAATGGCAAAGGTTGTTCCAATGGAGAGGGAAAGGAGAAAAAAAGCGAAGTTTATTGATTTCATTTATGAAAATTTTTGATTTTATACAAAACTACAATTTTTAATTTTTTTAGACGTTTTGTACCAAAAAAATGTTTTTTGATAGATTTAGAATTGCCTTTTTGAGAAAAAAAGCGAACAATTTCCTAAATTTGAGAAATTTTACCAGAAAAAATCCCTTATGAAATTCAAATTCCTGATAGTATTCTTCGGATTGATAGCTCATCATATTTCAGCCCAAAATACCTTAAGCTATACACAGTTAGAGGCTCATTACAACAACGGCATAGAGTTATTCGAAAAAAAAACTTATTCAGCAGCTAGAAAGGAACTACGCACCTATGTTTCGCTTTCAGAAAAATCTTTAAATCCCAATAAATTCAATATCGCCAATGCTGAATACTATTCGGCCTTGTCGTCTTTATATTCAAAAGCTAAGGATGCTGACATAGAAGTAGAGCGTTTCGTCGTAAAAAATCACGAACATCCGAAAGCCAAGCTCATTTTTAATGATTTAGCCAAAAGCTTTTTTGACAAAGGCGATTATCAAGAAGCCGTCAAATATTTCGAAAAAGCATTAGACAACCGTCAAGATAATTTAGATACTTACGAAATTAGGTATCAATTGGCATTGTCTTTTTATCAATTAAAGGACTTTAAAAATGCCTTGAAGCACTTTGATTTTGTTAAGGGTACTGTGGCACCCAATGCTATTCACGCCGCTTACTACGCTGCAGTTATAAATTTCCAAAATGAAAATTATGATTTGGCTATTATCGACTTGAAAAGAGTAGAGAATGTCAATCCTTACAAAACAGAGGTACCAAATTGGATTGGACAAATTCTTTACCGTCAGAAAAAACATGATGAATTGCTGGCCTATACTGCACCGATAATTGCAAATCCAAATGGTAGAAAAATCGACGAATTATGCCTTTTGACTGCAGAGGTTCATTTTTTTGAAAATATTTTTGAAAAAGCCGCAGCCTACTACGAGAAATATAAGAGCTTCAGACGCGGTACTATTTCTGACCAAGTAACTTTCAGGCATGCCTACAGCCTTTACAAAGTAGAAAATTATGAAAAAGCAGCCTTATTGTTTAAAAATCTTGCGGCAGCAAATACTGAACTCGGACAACAAGCCGCCTATTATTTAGGAATAGCTTCCTTGCGAGGAGGGGATTTAAACTCGGCTATGGCGGCTTTTGATGCAGCTCGTAAGCAAAATTTTGATAGAGCAATACAAGAAGAGGCCAATTACAACCACATAAAAGTATTGGTCGAGAAAGGTAACAATCAACAAGCCATAACTGACCTTCAGAACTATGTAAAAGCCTATCCAACAGGTAAATATATAGACGAAACGAACGAGCTCTTAAGCGAAATTCTTTTCGAAACTAATAATTATGTTTCGGCTATATCCTACATTGAAGGTTTGAGCCGAAGAACCTCAAAAATAGATCAGGCCTATCAAAAACTGTGTTACAATCAAGGCGTTCTCGATTTTAATCTAGAAAAATTCGAATCTGCCATTACCTTTTTCAATAAATCACTGAGTAAGCCCATCAACGGCAACTTGGCTTTACAAGCTAAATTTTGGAAGGCCGAAGCTAATTATCAATTAGAAAAGCCTGAAACAGAAGAATTATATCGTGATCTATTAAGTTCTACCGATAATAAATTAAGACTTAAGAGCTTATATAGTCTTGGATATTTGTTTTACAATCAGAAAAACTATAAAAAAGCAAAAGGTTTTTTCGAAGAATTTAGAACAAAAGCAAAAACAGAAACTAGTCTTGCTCAAAACTACGAAGATGCCCTCGTAAGATTGGGAGATTGCTTTTTAGCAAATAAAGATTACTCAGAAGCTCTCAAAAGCTATGATTTAGCTCTTCAAATCAACAAAACTGACAAAGACTACGCCATGTATCAAAAAGGTCTGACTTTGAAGTTTTTAGGGCGTGATAATGAATCGAAAGAAGTTTTTGAGAAATTTACGAAGACCTACAGTTCGTCAAGACTGATTGATGACGCCTTATTTCAGAATGCGGTTTTGGAAATGGATAAAAGCAATTATGCGGCCGCAGTTTCAATTTTTACTGATTTATTAAGAAAGAAGCCCAATAGTGTTTTGGTGCCACAAGTTTTATTAAAAAGGGCTCTTTCGTTTTCTAACATAGATAATCACGACAAAGCCATAGTAGACTACAAGGTAATCATAAACAAGTTTGGAAATACAGAATTTGCAGAGGAAGCACTTTTGGGTATTAGAGAATCATTGAATGCTACTAATAGGAGCGAGGAGTTTTTTGAAATAGCTGAGCAGTTTAAAACCAATAGCCCAGGAGGAAGTTCTGTTCAGAACTTGCAGTTTGACTCCGCAAAAGACCTATTTTATGCCGAAAAATACGATAAAGCAATACTTTCACTTCAAAGTTACTTAAAAGCTTATCCAGAGAGTACATCTGCAAGCGAAGCGAATTTCTTATTGGCAGAATCCTATTACTTACTTGGTAACAGAAAAGAAGCTCTGAA
>CAMCYZ010000143.1 GCA_945885545.1 Spirosoma fluviale | reverse complement strand
TTTTATAGTTTTTGGTTTTGTTTCTTTGTTTATTAATGACAAAGCTTTTGCGTTTGAAAATATCAAGCTCAACGTTGTGATAGTTAATAGTTTTGATGGCAATCAGTTGCAATCCAATTTTGACGTAAAAGTTACCCTTGATCCGGGTGGACAAGAAGTAAAATTAACAACTAATAAAAAGGAGTCTTACTACGAGGTTTCGAGAGGACAGTCTCTTAAAATATCTGTTACAGCCGCAGGGTTTTATGCTGAACAGAAAGTGGTTGAAACCGAAAACTTAAACGATGGAGATATGATAGAGGTTCAAATAAACCCAAAACCAGCAGGAAAACTCGTGCTTACGACCTTAGATGTTGAAACCAAAGCCCCTGTTACCGCAGACGTAGAAATTGTCTATTTTTCGAGAATAAATAAGGAAAAAATAAATGAGCAGAATTTGTGGATTCTGCTCATTTATTTTTTCCTTATTTTTCGAGAATAAATAAGGAAAAAATAAATGAGCAGAATCCACAAATTCTATATTTCTTCGAGATAAAGGGCAAATACAAAATTACAACCAACGCCAAGGGATATCTAAAAGACTACCGCGAGGTTGATTTAGATATTTCGGCTGACAAAAAAACCGAAAATTTGGTGATTGAGTTGGTTAAGAACCACTTGAAACAAGAAGTAAGCTTGTATGATGTGTCTACCAATGCCAAAATATCGACTGGAACAGCGACTGTGACTCACGTTGAAACTGCTCAAAAGATTTTTGATGGAAAAATAGAAAACGGTAGCATAATATTTGACGGAAGCAGAAACGACAATTACACTATTAAAACCAAAGTCAATGGTTTTTCGGAATACATTACCCCCTTTGTGCTTGATAGCAAACCTAAAAAATACGGACTAACGCCTAACGCCAGCCTGCAATTAGATTTTTTTGACGAAGAAACCAACGACAGAGTGAGTGTTGACTTAGAAATCACGAGTCCTTCCGGAAAGAAATTCAAGGCGATTGCTTCTGCCAAAGAAGCTTATAACTTCACTCCCACCGAAACCGGTACATATACCCTGGTGTCCAAGGCATTAGGATATATAAATCGCTCAGAGCAGGTGAGAATAGAATCTTTGACAGCCGGAAATACTCTTTATACTTTACGTCTTAAAAAAAGCTCAAACGAGTACGTAATCAATGTCTTTGACTATGAAACCAAAAGTCCAGTGGACAATGCCACAGTGAAGGTTTTTAGTGAACAATCAAGAGAAATCCAGGGTAAGGCCAACAAAAATCAAAAGACTGTAAACCTCGATGCGGATATGAAGTATTTTTATGAAGTTTCGGCCGCCGGCTATTTCGATTACACTGCCAATGTCGGTATTGACAAGTCGATACCGGTATTTTTAAAGAAAAAAATGGCTGATTCGCTAACGACTATAGAGATAATAGTGATAGACGAACAAAGCAGACTTTCAATTAAAGATGCTAACCTTAGGATTTTTGATGAAAGTTCCAAGGCTATGCCTTTGAGTTTAGACTCTAGAAATTCTACATTTATAGCTGACAAAATAAATCCTAAGTTGAATTACACTTACGAAGTTTCGGCCGAAGGCTATAATAACTTGAAGCAATCTTTGGCTTTGAATGAAAAGAAAATGGAGTTAGTAATGACAGCTTCTAAGATGCGTAGTTTTTACTTTTCTGCATTTGATGCTTTCACCGAAGAAAAAATAATAGCTGACTTTAGTGTTAGAGTGGGACAAGTGCCTGTAAAGCAAGATGTAGAAAATGGCAAAGTAAAGATACGTTTGTCGGCTACTAATAATTATGACCTGGAAGTACAAGAAGAAAACTATAAAGGTTTGTCGAAACTGTTGGACAAGAGAGAAGCCGAAAAAGACGAGTTTAAAATAGGGATTTTTAGAACAATTTATCCTATTCTGTTCAAAATCGAGAATAAATTAGAGGCTGAGAATTTGTCAAATATCAAGGCTACAATTACGAACAAAGTAGACAATAAAACTGAAAACCTGACATTTGAGGAAGCAAAGAATGGCTTTTTGGGCAGTATTAAGCCCGAAGGAGATTACTTCATAGAAATCAAAATACTTGGTTTCGAAGATTACACAGTTGCATTTGTTCTTAAGCAAGCAAACCCTGAGAAGCTGGAGTATGGACTGACACTTAAACCTATTAGCAAGGTAGTGGCGAAGCTTATTCCTGAAAATCCTGTAGTAAAAGTTGAAGAATTAATAACCAAGTCAGAAACCCCCAAAGTAGAGAAAATCAAAGCAGTAGTTCTAGATAAAGCCAGTTTAGAAATAAAAAAAGGTGTAAAATATCCGCTAGAAGGTGTCAATTTTGAGAAAAGCAAGACCGTTTTGGTGAAAGGTGCAGAACTTAAACTGAATGGTGTGGTGGATTATTTAAAACAAAATCCTAAAACTAAAATTGAAGTGGCCGGTCATACGGATAACGAAGGTACTGACCAAAGATTGAATCAAAGATTGTCGGAGTTTAGAGCCAAAGTAGTGGCCAATTATTTGTTCAACAAAGGAATTTCTCCTGAGCGAATCATAACTATAGGTAAAGGTTCTTCAGAGCCGCTTGTAGCCAACGATACCGATGAGAATAAATCTACCAATAGACGTATTGAGATAATGATTTTGGAAGATTAAGACTTGGCTGCCGCCCTTCTTAGTCTGTCATTTATGGCAATGCCAAGACCTTTTTCAGGGACAAGTTCTATGTAAACTTTTTGAATATCCATTTTGTCAAACTGTCGCAAAGCGTCAAAAAGACGAAAAGCAGCCTCGTTTAAATCTGATTTCCCAGATAAAACTATCTGATTTTCAAAACCTGCTATTGGTGTATTGTATCTCAAAAGGCCAGTAGATTTTTTATCCATCAAGTCTAATATCGTGTTTTTAGACAGTATTTCAATTCTCTTTTTGGGTGAATAGTGCTTGCTGAGCATTCCGGGTGCCTGCGGATTTGAGCTCGAGTGATCTTTTATCAGTATTTCTCCCGAAAAGACTTTACGCAACTCGTCCAAGTCAAGGCCTCCCTTGCGGTAAATTATTAAGTTTTCGTTTTCACAGCCAACAATTGTTGATTCCAGCCCAACCTTACATGGCCCGCCATCGAGGATATACGGAATTCGCTCGCCCAATTGCTCGTAAACATGGGTAGCTGTTGTGGGTGAAACATATCCAAAGGGATTGGCACTTGGAGCAGCCAAAGGAAAATTAAGCTTGTTTAAAAGTTCGAGTGTTAATGGATGTTTAGGAATTCTGATGGCCACCTTTTCAAGGCCAGAAGTGGTTATTTCGGGAATAATTTCGCTTTTTTTAACTAAAAAAGTGATTGGGCCAGGGCAAAACTTGTTGGCCAGTTCCAATAATTCAGCAGGAAAATCCACTGTATACGTCTTAAAATCCTCAATTTTCCCAACATGAATAATCAAAGGATCAAAACTTGGGCGATTCTTGGCAGCGTAAATTTTACTCACTGCCAAGGGGTCTAAGGCATTGGCCGCAAGGCCATAGACGGTTTCGGTTGGAATGGCCACTAAATCACCGTTTTCCAGTTTCTTTTGAGCCTTTATTAAGTCAATTCCTATTTCAGCAATCATATTTTTTTTTCAAAATAAAGAATATCTTCCTCAGGATTGATATTGTATGGGTTTGTTTGCTCAAAACCTAGTTTATGATACAATGCCACTGCTGCTTCCAAGCGACCTAAGGTATCCAATTTCATAGTTTTGAAATTTAACTTTTTGGCTTTTGCAAAAAGAGACTCAGTCAGCATTTTTCCGATACCATATCCTTGATAATCAGGAAGAACAAATAAACGTTTCATTTCGCAAACACCCTCTTCTAGCTGCTTAAGAGCTACAATTCCGGCTATGTTTTTACCTTCCTTGGCCAAAAGTATGGTACCTGTTGGAGGAGCATATTTGCCTGGCAAATTGTCAAGTTCTTGCTGAAAACCTTGAAAACAGAGCGAAATGCCCAAATGTGTCTGGTATTTCATGAAAAGTTCTTTTACAATCTCCATTTCGTGGATTTCAGCTTCGGCAATTTCAATTTTTCGATTGAAATAGCCTTCAGGATAATTCACTTCTTCCAAGGTTAGGCCCTCGGCTTTGGCTGCTATACCTGCTTTGGTTCTATCTTTTTCCAAAATTATCTGTTCAAAATCATCAACCGTAATTTTTCCAGAACCTACATTCAAGAGCGTTCCAACAATCGCTCTGACCATTCCTCTCAAAAACCTGTTGGCTTTTATATGAAACTCTAATGTGCCTTCATTCTGAATCCAAAAAGCCTCTTCAATTTTACAATCAAAGGTATTCACATTGGTTTTTACTTTGCTGAAACTCTTAAAATCAATGTGTTTAAGCAAGACTTCTGAGGCCCTATTGAGCTTTGCTAAGTCGAATTCTTTAAAATATACCGCAGCTATTTCTTTCTGAAAAGGATCTTTACTTTTGATTATTCTGTATATGTATTTCCTGTTGAGGGCATCAAATCGGGTGTGATCCTCGGGAAATACCGAAAAAATGCTTTTGACCGCAATATCGCTCTTGAGAAATCTATTGAGCCTATTTTTTAGATTTTCTAATTCAAGAAGTTTACGTGAGGTTTTAAAATGGGCAAACTGCTGACGGGCATTTACACCGGTATCCGTCCGACTACTGCCCATTATAGAAATATTTTCACCTAAAACGGTACTTAAAGCATGTTCTAGCTCGCCTTGTATGCTTGGGGCATTCGGCTGGATTTGCCAACCATGAAAATTTGTGCCGAGGTAAGAGACCTCCATAAAGTATTTCATGATGCAAAATTATGGATTTTTTCAGCAATATAATTGATAAATGATTTTTTAGGCTTTAAAAAAATGCTTTATTTTGTAGAATAAATAAAACAATAAAACCCTAATGATATTATGAAATTGACCGTAAGAATTCAGCTCATGCTGATGATGTTCTTGATGTTTTTTACTTGGGGCTCGTGGTATGGGCAGATGGGCAAGTATATGTTTACGACTTTAAATGCCACTGGCGATCAAATTGGTAACGCCTACGCTACCTTTTCGATAGCATCCATTATTGCTCCCTTTTTTATCGGAATGATAGCTGATCGGTATTTTTCGGCTCAAAAGGTAATGGGAATTTTAAATTTACTTGGTGCAGCAATTCTGTATTTCTTAATCCAAAATCAATCTGCTGATAATTTCTTCTGGTATATCTTGGCTTATACACTCACATTCGCTCCAAATTTAGCACTTTCGAGTTCGATTGCCATGAATAAAATGAAAGATCCGGGCAAGGAATTTCCGGTTATTAGGGTTTTGGGTACTATAGCTTGGATTGTAGTGACCAACATTATCGGTTTTTACGAAGTAGGTGACAAAGTGACCATTTTCCAGATTGCCATGTTTACTTCTATTGCGTGGGCGGTTTTTGCCTTCACTTTGCCAAATACACCTCCAAAAGCTACAGGAAATGCCACTGTGGGCCAAATCTTAGGAACAGACGCTTTGGTGCTATTCAAAGATCGTTCTTTCTTAATTTTCTTCCTTTCATCGGTTTTGGTTTGTATTCCTTTGGCTTTTTATTATGCTCACGGAAACTTATCACTAACAGAGTCTAATATGACCAATGTGGAGAATAAAATGTCGCTCGGACAAGTATCTGAGGTTGGATTTATGCTTTTAATTCCTTTTGCTTTGCAAAAATTTGGCATAAAAAAAATGTTGATTGTTGGTTTAATTGCCTGGATAACTCGATTTATCTGTTTCGGCTATGGCGACGGAATTTCATCGGAATGGGTACTTTACCTTGCCATTTTACTTCATGGCGTGTGTTATGACTTCTTTTTTGTAACTGGACAAATATACACCGACAACAAGGCAGGCGAGAAAATCAAGAATTCTGCTCAAGGATTAATTACTTTCGCAACTTATGGTGTTGGTATGGGCATAGGTTCGTATTTGTCAGGAAAAGTATTGACTAAATACACTACTGTAGTGGATGGAGTAACTAAGCATGACTGGACGGGCGTTTGGATGGTTCCAGCTTATATTGCAGCTGGTGTTTTAATTCTGTTTATTTTGTTTTTCAAAGACAATACTAGAAATTCGGCCAAATAAATTGTATAATTCTAAGTTTGAAATTATTCAATTCAATACTAAATTTGTAAAAAAAATATATAAAATGGACTATAGGATAGAAAAAGATACAATGGGTGAAGTGAAAGTGCCTTCTCATGTTTATTGGGGTGCTCAAACACAAAGGTCTATTGAAAATTTTCAGATTGCCCAAGACATCAACAAGATGCCAAAAGAAATCATAAAGGCATTTGCTTATCTAAAGCATGGTGCAGCGTTGGCAAATTTTGAGGCTGGGATTTTGGAGGAAGAAAAAGCAAAGCTTATTGGTGTGGTTTGTGATGAGATTTTAGAAGGAAAATTAGACGATCAGTTTCCTTTGGTTGTTTGGCAAACGGGTTCAGGCACACAGTCTAACATGAACTGTAACGAAGTTATAGCCTACAGAGCCCATGTCTTAAAAGGAGGCGAACTGAACGACAAAGCAAAGTTTTTGCATCCCAACGACGACGTGAACAAGTCGCAGTCCTCCAACGACACCTTCCCTACTGCCATGCACATAGCGGCATACAAGATGCTCATAGAGACTACAATTCCTGGAATTACCAAGCTTCGGGATACACTTGCTGCCAAGTCAAAAGAGTTTATGAATGTGGTAAAAATTGGCCGTACACACTTCATGGATGCAACGCCTTTGACCCTCGGACAGGAGTTTTCGGGCTATGTTTCGCAGCTTAATCATGGTCTGAAAGCCATCAATAATACCCTGGATCATTTGTCTGAGTTGGCTCTGGGCGGAACGGCAGTGGGAACAGGCATAAACACTCCTGAGGGATATTCTGAGAACGTGGCTGGTCAAATAGCCAAACTTACCGAATTGCCTTTTAGAACTGCCGAGAATAAGTTTGAGGCTCTGGCTGCTCACGATGCCATTGTAGAAGCACATGGTGCTTTGAAAACGGTGGCAGTTAGTCTAATGAAAATCGGCAACGACGTAAGAATGCTTTCATCTGGACCAAGATCAGGAATTGGTGAGATTTACATTCCAGATAATGAGCCGGGTTCGTCTATTATGCCAGGAAAAGTAAACCCAACACAATGCGAAGCCATGACAATGGCTGCTGCACAGATTCTTGGGAACGACGTGGCTATTAATATTGGAGGTTCAAACGGTCATTTTGAGTTGAACGTTTTCAAGCCGATGATGATTTACAACTTCCTACATTCTGCCCGACTGATTGGAGATGTTTGTGTGTCGTTTAATGACAAGTGTGCGGTGGGAATTGAGCCTTTACATGAAAACATCAAGAAGCATGTAAACAACTCTTTGATGCTGGTTACAGCCCTCAATACCAAAATTGGCTATTATAAAGCTGCTGAAATAGCTCAAACTGCTCATAAAAACGGAAGCACGCTAAAGGAAACAGCCATAGCATTGGGGTATTTAACAGCTGAAGAGTTTGATGAATGGGTAAAACCTGAGGAAATGGTAGGAAAAATTATATAATATTTTGATGAAAATATCCACTTTTATATTACTTTTGACAAAAAAATATCACTAATGAAAAAATTAGTTCTTTTTCTTTTACTGATTTCTGCCAACTTTTCCTTATCAAGTTTTGGAATTGTGAGCAACCCAAGAATAGCTGACCAACAATTGAAGGCCGGTAAGTCTATGGCAATTAATTCGAGATCAACGGTTAATACCAATAGCCTTTTGGTAAATCCATTATTGGAAAAAACTATAAACAGTCAAGAGGAGAACAAAGAAGAGTCTCAGAAAGGTTTTCTGAAAAGTCTTTTTGGTTTTATAGTGAGTGCTTTGTCTGAGATTGTCCTTAGTTTGATTTCAAAATAATCAGTTTTGATAAATTTTTTATTCAAAAAAACGTTGTCTTATAAAAGGCAGCGTTTTTTTATGCGATATATTTTATTTTTATTGCTACTCACTTCATGTTCTATAAAGAACTCAGATATTTCAGACCTAAGTTTTGAAAAGAATTCTGCGTTTATTATCAATGGCGGAGATAATAGCATTTCGGTGATTGATACCAAAAGTTTTGAGGAAAAAGGTCGGTATTACTTTAAGAATGCCGGAAATTCGTTCGGACATCACATTTATCTTTCCAAAGATTATTCAAAACTTTAAGTAGCTTTTCCGGAGTACGATTTTTCAAATGGACACAGTGGTTTGCATGGTGCATCGGTAAAGGGAAATGTTGGAGTTTTAGATTTAATTAAAAAATCAGAGAAAGTATTTCCAGTGGCTTTTGCTAATCATAACGCAGTTTTTTCTAACGATAACAAGGAAATTTGGACAGGTTTGGTCTCTCACGCTGGAAAAGTTAAAGTTTTTGATGCTAATTCCTTTGCTTTAATAAAGGAAATCGCGGTAGGGCCTGATCCCTCCGAAATTATTTTTGCAAAAAATGGTGAACTAGTCCTAGTAGCTTGTGGTGAAACTTCTTTTTTGACCGTTATAGATGCTAAAAAGAAGGAAATTATTAGAGAAATGAAGGTTGATCCATTTCCAACCAATGTCTGGCCTGGATGGAACCAATCCATTGTATTTGTTGAAAACTCAAACGCTAAGAGCTTAAATATTGTGGATTTGGACAGTTTTAAAGTTATTGATTTTATCGATTTTGACTTTGTTCCCGGTTTTGTAGTTTTTAACGCTGAAGCAAATGAACTTTGGGTTTGTGCACCAAAATCCAATAAAGTTTTTGTTTATCAAAAAAATCAAACTCAATGGATTCAAAAGATCGAAATCCCTACCGATGTGGATCCTCATCATATTGGTTTTCTGAAAAATGGAAAAACTGCCCTAATTGTTAATCAGAAAGGGAATTCGGTGCAAGTGGTGGATGTTTCTTCAAAAAAAATCATCAAGAAATTAAATGTCGGTCTTAAACCCAATGGAATTGCTATTTGGGAGTAATCACAAGGAATGAAAGAAATTTTAGAATTATTATCAGCGTATAATTGTGCTTCCGATTCAGAAATATCAATAAAAAAGAGATTTATTGAATTTGTAGAAATCAATAAAGATTGCTTTGAAAGGCACCTGCTTATTGGCCATATTACAGCTTCTGCTTTTGTTTTTGATCCCAAAAAACACAAAACACTCCTACTCCATCATAAAAAACTCAACAAATGGCTGCAGCCTGGAGGACATTGTGATGGCGAACAAGATACTTTGGCAGTAGCTTTGAAGGAGGTTTTTGAAGAAACGGGTCTGCGAATCGAGAATATTGGTCAAGAAATTTTTGACCTAGATATTCATACCATTCCTGAGAACAAGGGAGTTCCTGAACATGAACATTTTGATGTAAGATATCTGCTATTAGCCGATTCCAAGAGTCCTTTGGATCAAAATCACGAGACCAATCAGCTGAAATGGATAGATTTATCTGAAATGGAAGAATACACCACTGAGGAATCGCTGATGCGAATGAAAAATAAACTAAAATTAGTTTAGAATATTGAAAATCAAATCTTTATAAATATCTCCTTCTGATATTGAGCCAGCCTCTACACCTTTCGATTTTTGGTCGGCAATCTTCAAGGCATGTATAACTTTCATGAGTTGACCAATGGGATATAAGGAAGCTGCCTTTTTATAATCTTTCAGAAAATATGCGTTTACACCCATATTTTTGGCCAAGTCTGCGTCTGACTGATTTTTGAGTCCATGAAGCAAAAGCACTTTTGAGAAAAAATTATAAAGAATGATGATGTTAGGCGTAATCGGGTGGTCTTTGGTGTTTTCGCCAAAGTATTTCACTATCTGAAAACTCTTTTTAACATTTTTTTCTGTCAACGCTTTTTGCAACTCAAAAACATTATAATCTTTAGAAATTCCTACATATTTTTCAATGGTGCTTGCGTCTATGGCTTCATCTCTTCGGAGATTTACTTTTAGTTTTTCTATCTCGTTGTGAATGGCCTGTAGGTTGTTGCCTATGTGTTCGGAAAGTAATTGAACGGCTTTAGGGCTTATCTTAAGATTCAAGGATGCACAATGAGAAATTATGAAA
>CAMCYZ010000142.1 GCA_945885545.1 Spirosoma fluviale | reverse complement strand
TAACCGCAAAGACGCTAGGTCGCTAAGGAATTTCTTTCTTGGGTGGGTATTAACCGCAAAGATGTTGGGTCGCCAAGGAATTTCTTTCTTGGGTGGGTTTTATTTACCGCAAAGATGCTGGGTCGCCAAGGAATTTCTTTCTTGGATGGGTTTTATTTACCGCAAAGACGCTAGGTCGCTAAGGAATTTCTTTCTTGGGTGGGTATTAACCGCAAAGATGCTGGGTCGCTAAGGAATTTCTTTCTTTGGTGGGTTTTATTTACCGCAAAGACGCTAGGTCGCTAAGGAATTTCATTCGTGGGTGGGTTTTATTTACCGCAAAGACACGCTAAAGAATCCTTATTCGTGGGTGGGTTTTATTTACCGCAAAGACACGCTAATGAATCCTTATTCTTGGGTGGGCTGAGTTTTTACCGCAAAGACGCAATGGAATGTCACTCTCATGTAATTTCATTTGATCTAATCTGAATCCTTTTATGTTTTCCCAGTAGGCTTTATCCAAAATAATCAACAAAAACACGGAATTCGATTCCATAAAAGGAGCGATGCTAGGTCACTCCTTCTCCAATTTCTCCACAAACCTCGTAAATTCCTCCACAAACTTATTGTAATATTGGCCAGTTCCAGGTCCGCTGAAGCCTGTGTGTATTTGGCGAACCGTTCCTTTTTTATCAATAATAATGGTAGTAGGAAAGCTGATGATTTTGTTGAGCATCGGCAGTTTGTCTGAAGCGTCGGCTTTGTCGTTTTTACCGGCTATGAGAATGGGATAGCTAACGCCAAATCTAGTTTTAAGTCTTTGTATTTTGGGATTAACAAAAGACGGTTCCAAAGATTTCTCAAAAGCTAAACCAATGATTTCTACCGAAGGGTTTTTCTTTTTGAAGTCTGCCAAAAATCTTGTCTCATCCATGCAGTTGGGGCACCACGAGCCCAATATCTGTACTATGCTAACTTTGTTTTTATATTGTTCGTCTTTTATAGAAATCATTTTTCCTGTTACGTCAGGAAAACTAAAATCTACAGTTGTGAAACCGGGCTTCAAGAAAGTCAAAGTGTTGGCATCGGGCAAGGTTGCTTTGTCATTTTTTATGCCCGACCATTTTTCTGTATCTCTAAGGCTGTAACAAAATGTACCTCCAGTTAGGCTATCTCCGCTTATTTTGGCAGTAAACAAATAGATGTGATTCCCGTCAAAACAAGTGAGTTTTAGGCTATCTCCCACCACGTTACCGTCTAAATATCTATAGTCGCCGGTGGTGGTAAGGAATGTGCCTTTTACCTTGTTTTCTTTTTGTTCGAAAATACCGACAGCTTCGTATGTAGATTCTCCATCGTTGAATGTTACCGAATATTTTTGGGCTAAAGAAGGGCTTGCTTTTCCATTCTCAAATCTAAAATCATGTCCAAACTTAGCGGTAAAAGCTCCTTCTCGGTTATCTAGATTAGGCATTTTTTTTCGAAAAACTCCGTTCATGCTTTCACCTTCTAGCTTGGCAATTATTTCGGCATCGAAGAGTTCCATCTTGAGGTGCAAGGAATCATTTTTGAAATATAAAGTATCAAAAGGCAGCTTCTCATCGGCATTGATGGCGAAGGCTTGGTTGTTTTCGATAAGAATATGGAAAGGCAAAACACCTGCCACGGTAGGAACTTCAGCACGCCAAAGGCCGCTTTTCAGTTCAGGGGTACTTTTGCAAGAGAAAAAGAGCGATACACTCGCAAGTAGAAATAATAATCTATTCATTGATGATTTTCTTGGCTTTACAAAGAAATGAAAAAACTTCTAAAAAGTTTAAAATTTCTGGGAATTGGTTGATTATTTAACGAATGAAGAGTATTGAGATATTCGCTGTGTGGGTCCTCGTTGTTTTTTTTAAAACACATAGGCATATAGAGATCATAGGTTTTCTATGTGTCCTATGTATCAATATTTTTAACCACAGAGTACACAGAGTTGCACGGAGCAAGCCACAGTGCCTTTATGCCTCAATGCCTCAAAAAACCCTCACCTGGGAGCCGTGCTATCGTAAAGGAGCTTGCCATCGGCACTGTATTCTTGCATAACGAAAGGTTCTGAATGGTCAAAAATATCTTTGGGATACTGGGTTACTTTCTTGCGGCGGTTTCCTCCGGGGTAAAACTCTACCCAACGTCCCACTTTCTTGCCTTCATCGTAATGACCTTCCTCGGCAATGGTTCCATCTTCATAGAACTTCCAAAAAGCACCAGTTACTTTTCCATAAATTTTAGGTGTTATTTCTTTTATTTTAGAACTGTCGGAGTCATAAAAGGTAATTTCGGATTCCTTATAAAACCCTTTGTTGTAATATTCCTTGTTCAAAAGGTTGAAGTCTTTGTCATACTGCAGCCAACGACCATGTTTGACTCCTAAGTAATAAAACCCTTCTTTGACGAGCGTTTCTCCGCGATACTCTTTGAATGGGCCGTGCAACAAGACATTGGTTTTGGTGTCACGTGTCAATGCCTCCACAAACTTCTTGTTCTTCTCATCAAACCACGACAGGGTTCTGTGATAGGGACTTGGTTTCTGATACGTTTTCAAAACATAGAACTCCTGATAGACCAATCTGCTACCCGAGCCCCGTTTGAAAACCCTTTTGTCGATGGCTATTTTCTCAAAATTTCTTCCGTCAAACACCTCCGCCTTAGCCTTTTCTAAAGCTTTCTTGGCTTTCTTACTTTTGGTTTTTACGTCACTTGACAGATTGGGGATGGTTTCGTTTAAAAACTTCTTGGCGTCTTCTACCGAACTTATTTTGGTATCACCGGGGAGATTCAGATTGGCCTTTGGCAAGTTAACGTCGAGCGGTACAACATCTTCAATTCTTTGCTCCAAGGTCATTTTTTTCCGCTCAGCTTTTCTTTCCGCCTTGGTTTTTGGCTTCGGAATGATGTCTTGAGCTGTAATTGTGGACATATAGCCAACAAGAAAAATGTATAAGAATAGAATTCGTTTCATTCTGTTTATAATTTACCGCTATGACGCTATGACGCTAAGAAAAAATAGTTTCACTGTGTGTCTTGAACGTTTCATTTTGTTTATAATTTACCGAAAAGATGCCAAGACGCTGAGAAAAAGTTATTTTTCTTTGTGCCTTGAACGTTTTATACTGTTTATAATTTACCGCTAAGACGCTGAGAAATAGTGATTTTTCTTTGTGACTTGAACGTTTAATATTATTTATCCATCAAACACCTACCCTCTTACCAACTTACAAAACTTACCAACTTACAAACTTACAAAGTTACCAACTTCCAAACTTCTAAACTCACCAACTTCCAAACTTACCAACTTCCAAACTCACCAACTTCCAAACTTACCAACTTCCAAACTTACCAACTTACCAACTTCCAAACTTACCAACTTACCAACTTACCAACTTACAAACTTACAAAGTTACCAACTTACTAACTTCAATATCTTAATATCTTAATAATTTACGGCTAAGAAATTTTCAATTCTGGGTGTGTCTAAAATCTTAATCATGAACGTTTCGTTATAAGATACCTGTGTCGTACTTTTGTGAGCAATTTGAATTTTAAAAACGTAAATTTCAACATAAAATTGGAAATATCCGATAAAATATATGTAGCTGGCCATAACGGGATGGTAGGGTCAGCCATAGTTAGGAAACTGAAAAGCCTAGGTTTTACAAATTTCTTATTACGAACTTCCAAAGAATTAGACCTCAAAAATCAGACCGAAGTTTTTGATTTCTTGCAAATAGAAAAACCTAACTACGTATTCCTAGCAGCAGCCAAAGTGGGCGGAATAGTAGCCAATAATACTTACAGAGGGCAGTTTTTGTATGAAAACTTGCAGATTCAAAACAACGTGATTCATGGAGCATATTTGGCCGGTGTAAAGAAACTAATGTTTTTGGGCTCGTCGTGCATTTATCCAAAACTAGCACCTCAGCCTTTGAGAGAAGATTATCTTTTGACGGGTCTTCTAGAACCCACCAACGAACCTTATGCCATTGCAAAAATAGCTGGCATAAAAATGTGCGAAGCCTACCGTGAGCAATATGGCTGCAACTTCATTTCGGTGATGCCAACCAACCTTTATGGCCCAAACGACAACTACGACCTTAATAATTCGCATGTGCTGCCAGCCATGATTCGTAAGTTTCACGAAGCCAAAATAGAGAACAAACCAAGTGTGGAACTATGGGGCACAGGATCACCGATGCGTGAGTTTTTACATGCAGATGACCTCGCCGAAGCATGTGTATATTTGATGGAAAACTACGACGATAGCACTTTGGTGAATATCGGAACTGGGGTAGATGTGACTATCAAAGAACTCGCCGAAACCATCAAAAAGGAAGTGGGCTACGACGGGGAAATAATATGGAATACCGAAAAACCGGACGGCACTCCACGCAAATTGATGGACGTAAGTAAACTCAATGGCTTGGGATGGAAGCATTCTATCGAACTCAAAGACGGTATAGCCTTGGTGTATAAAGCATATAAAGCTCAGCACTCTTAATATGGCAGAGTGGTTTGCGGAGTGGTTTGATACGCCTTTTTATCATATTCTGTATAAAAGTAGAGGACAAATGGAGGCCCAAAGGTTTATTGATAACCTTTCAGAAAAGCTCGATTTCAACAAGAGCTGGCAATACTGCGATATGGCCTGTGGCAAAGGACGTCATGCCATTTATCTCAACTCCAAAGGATTTGATGTAGTCGGACTGGACCTTTCACCCAATAACATTTGGCATGCACAGGCCTCTGAAAACGAAACCCTTCAGTTTCATGAACACGATATTCGTGAGGTATTCAGACCAGCGTTTTTCGATGTGATGTTGAACCTTTTTACGAGCTTCGGCTACTTTGAAAATCAGGAAGAAAACGAAAAAGCCGTGGTGGCGATGGCCAAAAACATAAAGACCAACGGGACATTGGTCTTAGACTACATGAACAGTCGCAAGGCCATAGAAGGATTCCATTCGCATTATGAAAAAACGGTTGACAACATCACCTTCCATATCAATAAGAGGATAGAATTGGGCTATATTTTCAAAAACATAAGCTTTGAAAATGAGGGTAAACCACACCAATATGAAGAGCGAGTAAAGTTGCTTTTCTTGGAAGACTTTAAACACTTTTTTGAAAAGGCAGGGCTAAGTTTGACAGGCATTTATGGCGATTACGACCTGAAACCATACCAAGACCTGGTGTCAGACAGAATGATAATGGTCTGTAAAAAAAATTGATATGCAGACATCCAAACTGCCTTCTATCGTGAGTTTTGCGGGCTTTACCCTCCTGCCACTTTTTAGCACCTCATTATTAAGCTATTATCTGCTAAAATACGAGTCAACGATTTCTACTTTTGGTATATTAGAATGGTTGGTTCTAACTTTACTACTTACACTGGGAGCGACTATCGCACTTTGTCCTCCTACCTTTTTGGCTATAGTTTTTGGATATTTTATGAGTTTTAAGGCCATACCTTATCTGCTAATCATCAATTTTGGAGCAATATTTTTGATCTATTTATTATATAAAATACTGAACTTCGAATGGTTAGAAGTCTATTTTGAGAAAAACGAAAAGGTAAATAATCTACTTAGAAATATCAAAAAGAACGAATTAAAAATCATTTTTTTTGCGAAACTATCTCCGATTTTACCTTTTGCTCTGACCAATCTTACATTTGCTGTGTCGGGAGCTAAACTTAAGAATATCCTGGTTGGTGGTTTTGGCGGTATGCTACCAAGAACGCTTTTGGCGGTTTACACGGGTAGTCAAGCCAAAGAAATAAGGACCCTCATACAAAATCCAAACGAAGGGCTTTTTTCTAAAATATTGGTACTTTTGTTGGTCATTGTATCAGTGTGGGGCATTACACACTATATCAGAAAGGCTATAAAAATGTAAACTATGGATTGGCAAACACTCTATTCAAACAAAAGATTGGGTTCGCAAAATACCCACGCCAGAGAGGAGATAAGGGGCGATTACATGCGTGATTACGACCGCGTAATCTTCTCTTCACAGTTTAGGCGTTTGCAAAACAAAACCCAGGTTTTCCCACTTCCAGGAGCTTTTTTTGTTCACAATCGCCTCACGCATAGCCTCGAAGTGGCCTCCGTTGGGCGTTCGCTGGGAAAAGCCGTGGGTGAGCTTTTGGCTACTAAACACAAAGATAAATTTACCCCAAACGCGAATGATTTTTATAGATTTGAGCTCTCTGATGTCATTCAGACGGCCTGTCTTTCGCATGACATTGGCAATCCACCTTTCGGGCATTTTGGTGAAGAGGCTATTCGTACTTTTTTCGGCGATTTTTTTGCAAAAAATGAAGTAAGCGTAGCTATTAAGGAGAATCAAAAACAAGATTTGATAAAATTTGAAGGCAATGCAAATGCTTTCAGAATACTTACCACACTTTTTCAAGAGGCTGGACTGAAACTCACTTACACCACCTTAGTTTCTATCATAAAGTATCCCACGGATTCAATTTCGGGATTTAACAAAAAATCTTTGAGAACGAAAAAGTCTGGTTTTTTTGACTCAGAAATTACACATTATCAAGAGATTGTAAAGGAACTAGGCATAAAAAAATTAGACGACTCCAAAAATATCTATGCACGCCATCCGTTTGTTTTTTTGGTAGAGGCCGCCGACGACATTTGTTATAGAATCATCGATTTGGAAGATGCATTTAAGCTGCATGTCATTTCTTTTCAAGAAGCCCAAGATTTGCTTTTACCATTATTCATAAACGACCCGAGCTATCTTTACATCACGCAGAAACTGGAAACTATAGCCGACGAAAGCCAGAAACTTTCGCTTTTGCGGGCCATGTTAGTGAACAATCTCACCCAAAAATGCACTCAAGTTTTTCTTGAAAACGAGGAGGCACTTTTGAGCGGTACACTGAACAAATCTCTCATAGATTTAATAGACGAACCTTCAATAGCCCAATTGAAGAGAATAGACGAGCTTTCATTTCAAAAAATATACAATCACCCATCGGTGGTAGAAAAAGAATTGGCTGGCTATCATGTCATTTATGGTCTTCTAGAAGATTTTGTGGGAGCATTGACGCAACCCGATTTGGCCAAATCTCAAAAAGTCTTACGACTAATCCCAAACCAATTCCGTATTTCAACAGGAAACAGCCTTTATCAGAACCTCCTTTCTATCGTAGATTTCATATCGGGTATGACAGACGTTTACGCCATGGATTTGTTTAGAAAACTAAGGGGAATTCAGACCCCGGAGTTTGGGTGATACTCAGAAGTGCGGTGACTGAGCACAATGAAATTCAGATGATAATCTGAATGAAATTGCGACCAAAGGTCCCGAAGTGACATTGCAGTTTTTGTCTTCGGCTCCGCTCAGACAACGGCGTGGGCATTGAAGTCAAAATTGTCTTCGACTCCGCTCAGACAACGGATTGGGGGTTGAAGTAACAAGGCAAGAACCTAATAGAGAAAGCCCTTCTCAAAAAAAATAATTACTAACAAAGCATTCGTGAATTCGTAGTAAAAAAATGGATATTATGGGAATTGGATTTCTTATCAGAGAAACGCATGAAGTACAATTGAAAAAATAGGCAATCGAGTAGGAAGTAAGTGATTAGTTCACTTACTGTCCTCTCACACCACCCTACGTGCCGTTCGGCATAGGGCGGTTCGTAAAGTTACTAAGTTTTGAATAAGTTTGGCTGAAAGTTACTAACTTCCTTTCTTTAAAATAAGAGTTCGTTAAAGTGCAATGCAATATAGGGCTTTTCGAAATCCGCCAATACCCTTTCCGTGTATTTGCAAACTCCCAAGCTTTACCTCGTTCTATTCCCAATTTTATCAGGTTCGTAAACTTGGTTCCTATTTTCTTCCAGTCTTTCCAATGACACATCCGTAATCTTCGCCGAACCCATTCGTCTAGCTCTTGACAATGACTTTTCATATCCGCAATCCTAAAGTAACTTGTCCAACCTATAGTAAGTTGATTAAGTTTTATTATTCGTTGCTCCATGCTCATTGCATTACTTCGACTTGTGAGTTTCTTCAACTTAGACTTAATACGTTCGATTGATTTGGGATGAATACGAACTTTAACATCTTTCTTCTTTTTATAGAAACTAAAACCTAAGAACTTCCTTCTTTTGGGGCTACCTACTTCACTCTTGGTCTGATTGACCTTTAGCCGTAATTCTTCTTCTATGAACTTGCTAATGCTTGACATTACTCGCTCAGCACTTCGCTCGCTTCGGACGTATATGTTGCAATCATCAGCGTAACGACAGAATCGATGTCCTCGCTTCTCCAGTTCTTTATCCAATTCATCCAGCATTATGTTTGATAGTAGAGGACTTAATGGACCTCCTTGCGGTGTACCTTCCGTTGATTTAACAAATACCCCTCCCTCCATTATCCCTGACTCTAAGAATTTCCGAATCAGTTCCAAAACTCGCTTATCACGAACCTTCTTCGAAACAAGGTGCATCAGCTTATCATGGTTTACTCAGTCGAAAAACTTTTCTAAATCAATGTCTACTACCACTCTATATCCCTCATTTATGTACGCCGTTGCTTTATGTATAGCTTGGTGTGCATTCTTGTTGGGTCTAAAGCCATAGCTGCTTTCTGAAAAGCCTTCATCAAAGATCGGAACTAGGACTTGGGATATGGCTTGCTGTATCAAGCGATCAACAACCGTTGGGATTCCTAAGCCTCGGTTGCCCCCATCTGGTTTGGGTATCTCCACTCGCTTTACAGCTTGTGGACAATACCTGCCTGTTGATAAATCATTGATTAGGACTTTGCCATGAATCTTAAGATGTTTCAAGAGTTCTTCTGTCTTCATCTTGTCGATTCCTGCACTCCCTGCGTTTTCCTTAACTCGCTCATATGCCAGATTCATATTCGTTCTGCTAAGGATTTTCTCAAGCAATTTATCCTCCTCATTCAACTCGTCTCCTCGTTCTGTTCCCGCCTTGAAATTGCTCCGCTCTCCTGCATTACCTCGAGGTTCCACCTCTACTTCTTGCTGGTAGTTCTTATCTTCTGATAAGTTTGGCTGCGTTCTTTGCTCTTCCATAAGTAAAACAAAATTTATAGACTCTTTACGTTCAGTCCTTCCCTCAAAAAAAAAATTTGAGGTACTATGACCTCTGCTGACTTCTTCAACCTCAGCCTTATATCACTACGAGGGTTGTTGTTTCTAAAAAAAATATCCACAACATGGTTGAAGATCTCCCCAGGTAAGGGTAATAACTTTCATCTCATCTACCTGCTACATCTACTACTAAAGATTCGGGTAGTATTGGACTTCGTTTTGTTTGGCAAACTCGTCCGTCTTTAGCAGCCTCATGTAATTTCTGTTCGTCAGGCCAAGACTTTGCCTCCAGCTTCTTTCAGATTCCACTTCACAATGGACACCCTTGCTCTCAGCTAATGATTCCTACTACCAAGCTCATAACGGACTTACACCGTCTAGCTATTACCCATGCTGGGCACACCAAAAAAAATAGCGACCAACTGATCGCTATTTTTAAAATCTATTCAACCTTAAATAAAAAACTTTTTATAATGCTACAACAGAGTTAAAATCTGCTGAAACTCCCGAAGGAACATATTTATCAGCAGCGTCGTCGTTGATCCAGTTTTGCCCATCCACTAGGTAACGAAACTGCGTCTCTGTGCCTACTGCTAATTCTATTGTCGTTTTGTAATATCCATTCTTTTGTTTCTTCAACGGTGTGCCTTCAGCGTCCCAATTGTTGAAATCTCCTAATAACAAAACCTGCTTTCCTGAAACTTGCTCTGGAGCCAATTCAAAAGTCACTTTGCAAAATGGCTTTGATTTTAAAAACTGTTTAGCTAATGCCATCGGTAATTGCTTGTTTAAATTACATTACAAATGTACCACCATATTTTTTTTAAGTGTATGTTTATGAGTGCCTTAATATTCAAAATTCTTGAAAAAATACAATAAAAATATTGATGCATTCAAATAATACCACAAAAGAAACTTAAAAAGTTCTTAAAATTCAGACATGCTCCTTTTTTCGATTTATTCAAATTTGTACTATACAATGAATAATTTTCATAATTTTGAAGTATCATTCTAAAACCCAATAAATGAAAATTTTCAAGAAAATACTTTTCTTCGCTTTTAGCATAATTATATTGTTAGCGGCCAGTATATACGGCTATTTGGCCTACC
>CAMCYZ010000141.1 GCA_945885545.1 Spirosoma fluviale | reverse complement strand
GGTTCGCTCCTGGATTTTTCATTTTCAGATTATCCTTATCCAGTCGGCAGGGTTGAAACCTTGGACATTTCCCCCATTTCATTTTTCGAATTTTTAAAAGCAAAAAATCCAAATAACAGTGCTTACAGCTTATTAGCTGATAGAGAATTTGATATCCCTGATTCTCTATTATATAAGCTCGAGGGCGAATATTTAGAATACATAGTAGTTGGAGGCATGCCAGCAAGTGTCAAATATTACTTAGAAACCAAAGACTTTGAAGGCGTAAAGAAAATACAAGACGATTTGCTTTATACTTACGAGCAAGATTTTAAAAAATATAAACCACAAATAGATGAGGATTGCTTGAAGGATGTATTAAAAAACAGTATTCAATTTATTGGAAATCAGATAATTTACACCAAGTTGTCAGATAGATTCACTGGACCAACCATCAAAAAAGCTCACGAATTGTTGAAAACAGCCAAATTAATTCATAGCGTAGAAAATGTATCAGTAAGTAGATTGCCTCTTACTGTTTCGGGAAAACGTTTCAAAACGTTCTATCTAGACATAGGATTGATGGTCAGAAAAAATGGATTAGGGGCAAAAAACATTTACCTTAAAACTGACCTCTATGCGACTTTTCAAGGTGAATTGGCTGAGCAGTTTGTTTCGCAGCAATTGGTTTCCCATCACGGGTCAGAGTTATATTACTGGGCAAGGGAAGAAGGAAGTGCTAGTGCTGAGGTGGATTTTGTAATAGCAAAAGCCGGAGAAATAATACCAATAGAAGTAAAAACTGGTAAAAATACAAAAATCAAAAGCCTAGTTAACCTTTTACAAAGCTATCCTAATATAAAAAGAGCAGTAGTATATTCAAGCAAAACCCAAAAATCAGAAGGAAAAATTGAATATATACCGATTTATTTGGCGGGGTTGAGGGTGTAATTCCTACATCACCGTAAAAACACTCTCCAAACCAACACCCCTAGAACCCTTAACAAGGAAATAAGTATTGGTAAATGCCTTTTCTATCAACCAATTATGTAAAGAAAACTTATCGGTAAAATAGTAGGCTTTTGGTAAGTGAGCTAAAGCATGTTGCATGTTTTCGCCATAAAGTACTACGATGTCAAAATCTTGCTCCGACGCCAATTTACCCAGTGCTGCATGTTCAGCATCGCTGTATTCACCGAGTTCAAACATATCTCCCAATATCACCACTTTCTGTTTTTCGGTCTTCAGGTTTCCGAAGTTTTGCACTGAGGCCGCCATCGACGAAGGATTAGCGTTGTAGGCGTCCATCAAGAACGAATTACTTCCTTTTTCTATCACTTGCGAGCGGTTATTGTCGGGATTGTAGTCGGCTATGGCTTCAGCGGCATTTGTTTGACTTACACCAAAAAACCTCGCCACAGCAAAGGCAGTTTGCATATTATCAAAATTATATTTTCCACCAATGTGCGTGGTATAAACAATCTCACTTTGAGGTAGTTGAAAAGAAACCGACGGACTTTCGGTTAGCATTTTCAGGGCAAATTCATCTGCTCCGTAATATACTACCACCATCATACTCTTTTCTTTTACTAGAGAAGTCAATTTTTCGTCGGTCTGATTTACAAAAGTAGTCCCTTTGTTATTTTTCAAAAAATCAAAAAGCTCTCCTTTTCCTTTTCTAACGCCTTCTTCGCCACCAAAACCTTCCAGATGAGCCTTCCCAAGATTAGTGATAAACCCATGCGTAGGCTCACAAATATTGCTCAGAATCGCTACTTCTTGCTGATGATTGGCCCCCATTTCTATCACGGCCATTTCGGTATCGGCAGTCATTTCAAGCAAAGTCAACGGCACGCCAATATGGTTGTTGAGGTTACCTTTGGTGGCATGAACTTTAAAATTTCGGCTTAAAACCCTCACCAAGAGTTCTTTATTGGTCGTTTTCCCGTTTGAACCTGTGAGACCTATAACCGGAATATCGAATGTTTTTCTATGAAAATTAGCCAACTTTTGTAGTGTTTCTAGTACATCGTCCACTAAAATACACTGCGGATTTTGAGCGTGTTCCATTTCGTCCACCACCGCATAGCTTGCACCTAGAGCAATGGCCTGCTCAGCAAAGTTGTTCGCATTAAATTTTTCGCCCTTTAGAGCAAAAAACATTTGACCCTCCCCTATTTTTCGGGTGTCGGTTGTAACTCCCTTGCTTTCTTTAAACTTCTCGTAAATTTCTGCTATTTGCATTTCCACATATTTTCGGCACCAAAGTTCTGCCTTTTTGTTTAATTTCGTAGTATCCTTTATCAAAAATTGTGGCAGAATATTTTAAAACTTACTTAAAAACCGAAGAACATCTACTCAAAATTGAGTCAGATGAATATGCCATCAAAGCTATAAGTTTTGTAGATAAGATAGAGAAACAGTCTGAATTTCAACCAGAAATTCTTGAAAATGCAAAACTACAATTGCAAAGTTACTTCGAGGGGGATTTACAAAACTTTAACCTAAAACTTGACCCAGAAGGTACTGATTTTCAGAAGAAAGTATGGGATTTGCTGTACAAAATACCTTACGGAAAAACCTGGACGTATGCCGAAATGGCCAACAAATTAGGCGACCCGAAAGTAATTAGAGCGGCAGCTTCGGCCAACGGAAAAAATCCTGTAGCCATCATAATCCCTTGTCATAGAGTGGTTGGCACAAACGGAAGTTTAACGGGCTACGCTGGCGGATTGGAAAATAAACGATTCTTACTTGACCTAGAAAACAGAGTGGCCAATGGAGTGATGCGTTTGTTTTGAATTATATGTAAACACACCGATTTTACGGATGGGACACTGACAAATTTAAAATGACAAAACTTGTTACCACCTAACAAATTCCTATTTCCAAACAAGAAATCAATTAACGGAACAAAAATAGAACTCTTGGAGCCTTAAATGCCTATATTTGTATTGAACTTTACCCAAAACTAATCATGAAACCTCTCATTTTCTCCATTATATTCCTTTTCTCTTTAAACACTTTTGCTCAATCAGACACCATTACGGCCGCCACCGCCAAAAACTACATTGGTAAAGAGGTGATACTAAAAGGTATACTGAAGGGGGTTAAACCCTATTCTGACCGCAACGGAAAAGATATTTTATTTTTGGATATTGACGAAAGCTACCCAAATTCTGAAATAGGCGTTACGGTTTTTCCTGATGCCGTGCCAGAAGTTAAAATCACCAAAGAAGATATTGGAAGAACCGTATTTATTTCGGGAATTGTGCAAGATTATAAAGGAAAGCCAAGCTTGCCTATAAGCGAAGGAAAGCAATTTAGATACAAAGAATAGCCAAATTCTGAGCAGAATCTAGCTATTCAAACCATTCATGTTTTCAAAATATTACAGGCATTCACCCGAGGCGACATCGCAACTTTCACCCGCATTAATCGGTATCTCGGCCTGCATTTCTTGTTGAATTTGACGCATAGTGTCTGCCAAAACTTCAGGTGACTGAGCACCACTGATACCGTACTTTTCATTAAAAATAAAAAACGGAACAGCACTCACGCCCCTTGATTGAAAGTACGAAATCTTTTCTTTTACTTCTTCATAAAGTGACTCATTCGCCAATATTGCCTCCACTTTCACACCTTTCCAGCCAAATTCGGCCATAAGCTCAGTAATATTTTCAGTCTTGCTCAAGTCCGTCGCATCTTCAAAATAAGCTTTGAAAAACCTTTCTTTAAGCTTTGCCTTAAACCCCTCTTTTTCTGCTTCTAACATCAAAACATGCAAAGGTAAAGTGTTCATGGTACGTTCCATTTTACTAAAATCAAAGGCAATACCCTCTGCGTCGCCTACGCTTTCCATGTGTTGGAATATCTGCTGCACTTTTTCTTCACTACCAAACTTGGCGGCATAATATCCTTTCAGGTCTCTGCCTTCGGTTGGCACCGAAGGATCCAACTGAAACGGCTGCCATGTAATATCAGCTTTTATTTCAAGTACCATGGCCAAGGCTTTTTCAAGTCGATTTTTACCAACATAACACCACGGACAAGCCACATCCGATACAATATCTATTTTTATATTCATTTTTTTAGTCTAAATTTCGACGTCTTTTCAATCAACAATACAAAAAAACAATGCGAAAAATTCTATTTCTTCTCTTATTGGCTCAATTTTCTTTTGCACAGACAGAAAAAATCCAAGTTTCAGATCTTACGAAAATCAAAAATGTGGTATCTATCGTTACCAACAATGATAAAGCCATATATGCCCTAAAAACCATAGAACCTACGCCAGATAAGCCCCTAGAATACGATTATATTACAAATTTGTACCTGATAAACCTTCAAAATCCCTCAAAACATATTGCACTTACGCGTGGAAATGAAGGTGCAAGTCAGCCGTCCTTATCACCCGATGGTAAAAGTGTAGCCTTTGTTCGTACCGTAAAAGAAAAATCTCAAGTATTTATATTGCCCCTAGAAGGAGGCGAGCCTTGGCAACTAACAAGTTCAAAATACGGGGCTAGTTCACCACAATTCAGCCCAGATGGAAAAAGAATCCTTTTCTACTCAAGTTTAAGTCTAAATGAGATACTAACCGACTCAGTTTTCAATACCAAAAAAGAATTACCCTCGTGGTCATTAGAAAAACCGGGTTTTAAGTCCAACGATTTTTTAGTACAGAAAAAAGGAGTAAAAGGAAATCCAGACGGTAACATTGACGAAATCAGGGCCTATCTCAACAAAGATGTGGTGGACAAAAAAGCCAAGGTCTTGAACAGACTAAATTTCCAAGGTGAGGCCACTGTTGAACCTGAAATGCGGTTTAGCCATATTTTCGAAATAGAAATATCAGAAAATGCTAAAGCTAAAGCCATTACCTCAGGATATTGGTCATTCCAGAATGTAAATTATACCACAGACGGCAAAAAATTAATAGCAACTACTGCCAAAGACGCCACTCAACACCCTGACAGAGAACAGGAAAACAAAATAATTTCGATAGATTTATCTTCTTTAAAACAAACGACCATCTACGAAAAAGAAGGCAAAAGTTTTGGTGGCTTGAGCCTTTCACCAAAAGGAGGCAAAATAGCAATGGTCATGAATGCCGCAAACGAGATGTCGCATGGACAATTGATCACCATCAACGCTGACGGGACAGGATTCAAAGAAATAAATTTTGATAGAGTTCCAAATAGTATGACTTGGTCATCAGACGAAAAAAGCCTCTTCTTTGTGGCCAACTCCAATGGTGGTGTTCCAGTTTTTAAATTAGACATAGCCAGTAGTAAGGTCGAAAGATTAACTGACTTTGAGTCGGGTATTGGATCTTTTGAACTCGTAAATCCAACAAAAGCCATTTTCGCCAAAAATGATATTTCAAATCCCCACGAAATCTTTGTTTCGGATCTTACCTTCAAAACCCAAACAAAAATTAGTGAAATAAACACTTGGGTCAAAAACAAAAAACTGAGCTACCCCGAAAAACGAATCTTTAAAAACTCAGCCAATCAAGAAATAGAATTCTGGATAATGAAACCAACAGATTTTGTGGCAGGCAAAAAATATCCATTGTTGCTCCAAATGCATGGTGGGCCAACTGCCATGTGGGGTCCTGGCGAGGCATCAATGTGGCATGAATTACAATATTTTGCTGCCCAAGGCTATGGTGTAGTATATCCAAACCAAAGAGGATCAGGCGGTTATGGAAAAGACTTCCAATTTTCAAACTACCGCGACTGGGGCAAAGGTCCGCAAGAAGATGCATTGGGTGCGACAGAGATTGCAGCTAGGGAAGCTTGGGTAGATACCTCCAAACAAGTGATAACCGGCGGTTCGTACGCTGGATATCTAACCGCTTGGATAATTGCCCATGACCACCGATTTAAGGCGGCTTTTGCTCAAAGAGGAGTTTATGACCTCACCACATTCATGGGAGAAGGAAACGCCTGGAGACTAACTCCAAACTACTTTGGGCTACCATGGGACGACGAAGCCAAAACCAAAATAAATGCCAGTTCGCCCTACACTTTCGTGGACAAAATCAAAACGCCCTTGCTCATCAAACATGGCGAAAACGACCTTCGCACTGGAGTAATTCAATCCGAAATGATGTTTAAAAGCCTAA
This sequence comes from Spirosoma fluviale, assembly GCA_945885545.1. Lineage (GTDB taxonomy): Bacteria > Bacteroidota > Bacteroidia > Cytophagales > Spirosomataceae > Leadbetterella > Leadbetterella lacustris. The sequence goes on along the minus strand of CAMCYZ010000141.1, from coordinate 4,198 downwards.
AATATCTTGAAAAAGAAGTAGAATATGTAAGAATGCCGGGTGGCACGCACGAACTCTCAAGAACAGGAAACGTAAGGCAAAGAATAGACAGAATCCTTAGGATTTATGAATTTTTCGAGAGATATGTTTCCGTAAAGTAAAAAATGATAATAATTAAATTTTTTTATTAAATTAAATTTTTTAGATTTGCAGACAATCATTTAGTATTAAAGCATCACCCTCATTTATTTGAGGTGATTTATCATAGGTTAAAGTATTTTCGTCTTGGAAAGGCATTTGGGACTCCCGAATGTCTTTTTTTATTGTACCATATCATTCATATACAAGACTAAATTGTTAATTTTGCATTCACTAAATTGATAATTATGAAGAAATACCTCTTTTTCGTGAGTTTTCTTTGGATTTTGTCGGCTTGCATGGGCAAACTTAGCCCCAGCAAAGAAAGCAAAAACATCGAGAAAATTACGGAGTATTCTGAAGATTTGTCAATATTCAGACCAAAATATGACACCTCGGAGCTTGTTAAAGTTGACAAAACTGAAGCACCCAAAACTTCAACAACTCAAAATTATTCTGCATCAACCCTGAAAAATGAAAATGAGGCCGTAGAAACGGTTTTATCACATATTAAAGAAACAAACAAAAAATTAGCAGAAGGAAAGGGATACAGAATTCAAGTTTTTTCAGGAAACAATAAAATGGATTTTGAAGCTGCCAAAAGTTATTTAAATAGAAATTTTTCTGAATTAGAACTCTATGAATCTTACAGTCAGCCTACTTACAGGATAAAAGTTGGAGACTTTATAAGTTTAGACGAAGCCAACAGGTATTCAGCTGAAATCAAAAATAAGTTTAATACAGTAAGAATCATAAGCGATAAAATAAACGTAAAAAAAGCACTCGAAATTAAATGAAAAAAGCACTCATAACTGGTGTAACAGGCCAAGACGGAGCCTATTTGGCGGAATTTTTATTACAAAAAGGATACGAAGTTCATGGTATAAAAAGAAGAGCGTCTTTGTTCAATACCGACAGGATAGACCACCTATACAAAGATCTACACGAAACCAACGTAAAGTTTATACTTCACTACGGTGATTTGAGCGACTCTACCAACATCATTAGAATCATACAAGAAGTTAAGCCTGACGAAATTTACAATCTCGGAGCCATGTCGCACGTAAAAGTAAGTTTTGATGAACCCGAATATACCGCCAATGTGGACGGAATAGGCACATTAAGAATACTAGAGGCAGTTAGACTTTTGGGATTAACCGAAACTTGCAGAATTTACCAAGCCTCTACCTCAGAACTATACGGATTGGTTCAAGAAGTGCCACAGTCTGAGACTACTCCTTTTTATCCAAGGTCACCCTATGCAGTTGCCAAATTATACGGCTATTGGATAACCGTAAATTATCGTGAAGCCTACAATATGTATGCCTGTAACGGAATACTTTTCAACCATGAGTCGCCACTTAGAGGCGAAACTTTCGTCACAAGAAAAATCACAAGGGCAGTTTCGCAAATATCTTTAGGTCAAGAAGAATGCCTGTTTTTAGGTAATCTGGATGCTAAAAGAGATTGGGGTCACGCCAAAGATTACATAGAGGCCATGTGGTTGATTCTTCAGCAAGATGTGGCCGAAGACTATGTAATTGCCACAGGAATTACAACAACGGTAAGAGATTTTGTAAAAATGGCCTTTGCCGAAGTAGGTATTACTCTTGAGTTCAGAGGCTCAGAAGACAAAGAAGAAGGATTTGTAATAAATTGCTCAAATCCTAATTTTCAATTACCCGTTGGAAAGAAAGTTTTGGCCGTAGATCCAAAATATTACAGACCAACAGAGGTTGAACTATTGATAGGCGACCCTACAAAATCACAAACAAAATTGGGTTGGAAACCCAAATATGACCTCCCAGCTTTAGTAAAAGAAATGGTAGCAGCAGATTTGGATTATTTCCAAAACCAACCTGTTTTCAACAAAGCAGGTATAAAAATCAGATAATCGAGTAGACTTCAACAAAAAATATAAGACTTAGAAAATGATTTATCCTATAGTAGCATATGGTGCCCCTGTATTAAGGAAACTTTGTGTTGACATTAACAAAGGTGAATTTGATGTCAAAAAAGTATCTGAGGATATGTTTGAAACCATGTACCATGCCTCTGGCGTGGGTCTAGCTGGGCCACAAGTAGGCCTAGCATACCGAATTTTTGTGGTGGACGGCGAAATAATGAACAAAGGAGCCGAAACCGAAGAAGAAATAGATCATTCATTAATTGGATTCAAGAAGGTATTCATCAACGCTCAAATCATCGAAGAAAAAGGTGAAAAATGGGCCTATGAAGAGGGCTGCCTGAGTATTCCGGGTATAAGAGCCGACGTTTACCGCCCAGACACACTCGTTATTAGATATTTGGACACTGATTTTATAGAACACACAGAGGAATATTCTGGGCTTGCAGCAAGAATTATTCAGCATGAATATGATCACATCGAAGGCGTATTATTCACCGATCATCTGGCACCACTGAAAAAACAAATGCTAAAGAAAAGACTAGGAAATATTCAGAAAGGAATTGTTGACGCCGATTACAGAATGAAATTTGCCTGAAAAGAAATGAATCAGAACTTACATATCAGCCTGATTCAAACCGATTTGGTTTGGGAAAATCCCCAAGCCAACATCATAAATTTCGGAGAAAAAATAAATAATACACCTAATACCACCGACTTGGTCATTCTTCCAGAAATGTTCAATTCGGGGTTTTCTATGCACTTTTCCGAAACACATCCTTCCGAAAGTCTAGCGTGGCTTTCCAAATTTTCATCTGCCAAACAAACATCCATTTTTGGGTCATTGGCTATTGCTGAAAATGGCAAAAATTATAATCGGGGATATTTTGTAAAGCCAAATGGCGAACAATATTTTTACGACAAAAAACACCTTTTTAAATACGGAAAAGAACACGAAACTTACACCGCTGGAACAGAAATACTGACGGTTGAATACAAAAACTGGAAAATCAGACCTTTGATTTGTTATGATTTAAGATTCCCAGTTTGGAGTAGAAACACCGCACCCTTCTACGACCTTCTCATTTATGTAGCATCTTGGCCTATGGCACGTATAGAAGCTTGGCGAACACTTCTCAGAGCCAGAGCAATAGAAAACCAATGCTATGTAGTTGGGGTAAATCGAATCGGGATAGACGGTAACAACCTGATTTACAACGGACAATCTTTAGTAATTGACTACACCGGAGAGGTATTGTGCGATGCAGAAGATAACGACACCATTCTTTCCGTAGAATTGTCCTTTGAAAATCTACAAAACTTCCGCACAAGATTCCCTTTTTTATCAGACGGAGATAGTTTTGAATTAAAATAAAAAAGGTGCGTTTTTTTCCCGAAAAACCATTCAAGGCTTAATTTTTGAACATTTTTTATTACCGTATTTATCATCAAGTCTAGTTTGAAAGTCCAGACTAATTTGTAGCTACGGACGGCTAGCTCAGCAAAAAAGGAAAAATTCGCAACACCAATCACAAAACAGTTTTTAATGATGTTAGCCTACTCTGAAGCAAAAATAAAAAACGACTAATACGCCCTATTTACAAGATCTAAAGGCAAACTTGTATTAGAAACCAGCGGTCAGAAACCCATGATGTACCACACCGAATGTTACCGAGCCCTCTGTATTTATGAAAGCATATTCATAGACAAAAACACTGCTTTTACCGTAGGTTCAGGTCGAAAGTTAACTAAATCTCTATCCAAAAAAATCAAATTTTTAACGCAAAAAATCAGTAAATTTTTAGGCAAAAAAAACTTTATCAACATTCGCACTTTTTCAATGCCAAAATTGCCTTTTTCATATTTTGTATATCATTATAATTGTATTTTGATGAATAAACATCATATCATTTGAAGTAAAAGACGGAATTTTAATAAATTTTCCATAGCTTTGCATGGCAAATAATAAAACTGAATTATTTGCTATATGTTAGACTCATCAAAGCTTCTTTTTGAAGCACTTACCTACGACGACGTACTCCTTGTTCCTGCCTATTCTGAGGTTCTTCCAAAAGATACCAACACCAGAACTAAGCTCACAAAAAACATCGAAATAAATATCCCATTGATTTCTGCCGCAATGGACACCGTCACCGAACACGAAATGGCGATAGC
>CAMCYZ010000140.1 GCA_945885545.1 Spirosoma fluviale | reverse complement strand
AGTAAAAACACCGTTGAATGCAGTCCAAAAATGGTACGATTTAAAACCTGAAATATTCAGAGAAAAACCTGAAATTTTACATCAAAAATTAATAAATTTACAAAAACAAAATAATCAAATTTTAACAACAACGTTGTGAAACTTGACAGGTATTCTCTATCATTCAACAAATATCTACATAAAGAGACCCCTGAAGTAAGTGGATTTACTAAGTTCTCTAATTTTTCTTCATTTAAGTAAATTTCGAAATATGGCTGAAAAATATTGCTATTATATTTGAAGAAAAAATTAAATAAAAGACTCCCTTTTTGTCTTCTAAGACGAAGTCTTCCATTCTCATAACTTATTCTATAGTGGGCAAACTCCTCCTTTAGAATTTGTTTAATCTCTTTGATGGGAATTTTACTTTTTTCAAGAGCATTATAATTCCTATTCCTGTATTCCGCGTCCAAATTTATATATGGATTTAAAAATTCAAAAGAGGTTATACTCTTCAAAAATATTTCTTAATAATTGTCCAAATTCATCGAAGTTCGCTTCTAAATTAGAATTTAATATTTTTCTGGTCAGCATTATAAATCACTTCCCAACCACCACCGCAGGATTTCCAAAAACAGTTGCTCCTTCTTTTACGTCTTCAATGACAACAGAACCGGCACCAATTCGTGCGTTTTTGCCTATTTTTATACCTGAAACCACTATGGCTCCGCTGCCTATGAAGGCTCCGTTTTCTATTGTTACTTCGGCGTTTATGATAGCTCCGTTGCCTATTTCTACAAATTCGCCTACTTCGGCTTGGGTATCAACTACTGCATTCGAGAGAATTATCGTGTGATTTCCTATTTTTGAGCCTTGGTTTATGACTGCTCCTGCGGCTATCAGTATTCCATGTCCAAGTTCAGCGTCTTCAGAAACTATGGCTTTCCCATGTATCGCATTTACAGGCATAGTTTTTCTCCTTTCCAAAAGCATTTTTACTACTTTCTCTTTGTGGGTTTTGTTTTCTAAAGCCACAAATGCCTCGGTTTTGTTGCCTATTATTTTTAGGAATCCGTCGTCGGCAGGGTCGCCAAGTACGAGCACTTCTGATATTTCGGTGTTATGTAGTTTTTGGTTATCGTCTAAAAAACCATAAATGAGGACTTCGTTGCTACTAAAAATATCTAGGGCTATTCTGCCGAGATTGCCAGCACCAAATATGACTACAGGATTTTTCATTGAATTCTATTTTTTTGCAAAACTAAGCACAAGCAGGGGATTTATCTAAACTATCATGCCATTAATGCCCGAGTTATGATTTGTTTTTCAAAGCTTCTTTATACACTTTTCGTTGTTTTTTGAATGTTTTTGACGCAAAGTCAAAAAGAATATTGAATGCAAAAGGGATGTGGTCGGACAGTATGCCACCATAAATGGCTAAGTCAAATTCTTTCAAAGCATCGTCGAGCCGTTCGTTTTTAAGGGTTTTTGTTATTTCGGAGGTTGTCATGGTGGAATAAGGTTTTTTCAGTAACCATTCCAAATGATTTTTCCAAAGTACCAATCCGTTTTCGATATTCTTAAAGTTTTTGGGATTTTTACTTAGCTTTTTATAGGCTGTTGCAAATCTTTTCTGTTGTTGATTAAACCGCCAAACCAAAACACTGCGATAGAGTATTTTTCCAAAAATTGCCCAAAAAACTACAACAGAGAATAGAAAAACCACCAAATAATAAAGGAATTTAGGAAAATTGAAATCAAGCGGAACATCGAAATAACCTGTTGATTTTTGAATCAAAGGACTTGCTAAATCGTTGGAATCGAGCGAGGAGTGCAGTTTGACATAGGCCGTGTCGGAATAAATCTTGTTTTTGGATCGTAAAATTTGAATGGGCAGCGATAAAGAATAAGTGCTGTCAACTTTAAAAGTGATAAGTTCGTAGACTACGCTATCCAAACTTTTTCCGTTTAGTGTTTTTGTCGGAAAGTAATTGATATCAATGAGTTCAAAAGGCTTAAAATTATAGGTGGAATCAGGGAAAAGCAAATCGGTTTTGCTGGTATGTGTATAGGTGAGCGAAAAAAACAAGGGTTTGCCAATTTGTAAAGAATCACTATTGAAGAAGGCCTTTGGTCTTTGGGCAAAGCTCAGTAGGGGTAAAAATATAATAAAAAAGGCCAAATAGTTTTTCATTTTCTATATCTGAATAGTTGGATTAAACTGCTCACGTAATCTGAGCCTGACTCTATGGATAGATAATTGGCTTTGTTTTGCTTACAAAGTTTTTCTAGTTGGCTACTGTTATCTTCAAAAATATCCTTCATTTCACGCTTAAAAAATCTCGAACTTGTGTTTATCCATGAAGTCTTTCCGGCTTCTTTGTCATATACTGGTACAATACCCAAGCTAGGCAAATTTACCTCTCTCTTGTCAAAGATATGCAAAACCACGAGGTCGTGTTTTCTAGCCAATGCCTTTAGGTTATGGGCGTAGTCTTTGTCAAGAAAATCCGAAATCAGGATAATGACACTTTTTCTTTTCAAAATATTTAATCCAAAAGCTATAGCCTCCTGAAGATTGGTTTTTAAGGAGGAGGGCTCGAGCCTGAACATTTTAGAAATGATATTATAAGCTTGTTTCATGCCCGACTCTGGCTTGAGGTAGAGTTCTTTTTGGTCTGAGAAACAGTATAAACCCACTTGACTGGCTTCTTTTATGGCCGACAGCGTGAGCACGCCACAAATTTCTTTGGCGGTGTCTATTTTCAGGGAACCGTCTTTGCCTACATCCTGCGAGCCACTCACGTCGAGCATAAAAAACACGGTCTGCTCTTTTTCTTCTTTGAAGATTTTCACGTACGCACCGTGTCCTTTGGCGGTGGCTACCCAATCAATGGCACGTACGTCGTCGCCGTATTGGTAGGTTCTTAGATCACTAAACTCCAAGCCAGTACCTTTAAAAACAGAGCTAAAGTTGCCTTTCAGATGTGAATTGACAGCCTTCCTGATTTTTATTTCGTACTTATTGAGTTTATTAATAATTTCTTTCACTAGACCAAAATACTGTTTTAACGAAATTTATGAGCTTTGATTTATCCCTTGCCCGATTATTAGTTATTTTTGTTCTTTATATCTAAAAACTTAAGACTTTGGGTAAACTTGGCATAAAAATAGTATTTATTTCGTTGACATTCTTTTTTTCTTGCAAGTCTTCGCCAGATGGAATCATAGAAAAAAAAACAATGGCGATAGTTTTTGCTGATTTGAAAACGGCTGAAGCAAAAGTCAGCAGATTAAATCTAACAGGTGTGGATTCGTCGAGGGTTGCGTTTAAATATTTAGAAAATCAGATTTATAAAAAACATAAGATAGATGCTGCACAGTATCTTAAAAGTTTTGATTTTTATGCCAAAGACAAAAAACAATTGCTTTCAATTTATATTCAGGCAGAAAAAATAATTGAAAAAAACAAAAACAAAAATCCGACTAACTGAATGAAAAATTCAGGTCTTGGTCACTAAAAAAAAGACAGAATCAAGTTTTATAGCGTCTTGGCAGAAAAAAATATTTATGAAAAATCTGGTTATCATACCTACTTACAACGAAATCGAAAACATTGAGGCCATCATTAAGGCAGTTTTTAATCTGCCCGTTTGGTTTGATGTTTTGATAGTGGATGACGGTTCGCCAGATGGTACTGCTCAGAAAGTCAAGGAAATGCAGCAGCAGTTTCCTTCACAACTTCATTTGGAGGAACGCAAGGGCAAACAAGGTCTAGGAACTGCCTATATTCATGGATTTAAGTGGGCATTGGCCAAGGGCTTTCAGTATATATATGAGATGGACGCTGACTTTTCGCACAACCCAGCTGACTTGGTTAAACTATATAAAGCGTGTACAGAAGAAGGCAACGACGTAGCAATTGGTTCGCGATATATCAACGGTGTAAATGTAGTCAATTGGCCCATTGGTAGGGTTTTGATGTCTTATGGTGCCGGAATTTACGTGAGATTTCTTACAGGCATGCCCATTATGGATCCTACGGGTGGTTTTATCTGTTATTCGAGAGAAGTATTACAGACTATTCCTTTAGATCAAATACGTTTTGTGGGATATGCTTTTCAGATAGAAATGAAGTTTAATGCCTATCTCTTCAAATTTAAAATAAAAGAAGTGCCTATCATTTTTACAGATAGGACACTCGGACAGTCTAAAATGTCAACCAAAATCTTCCAAGAAGCTGTTTTTGGTGTGGTGATGATGAAAATCTGGAGCTTGTTTAAGAGCTTTAAAAGATAAAAACCATCACTTCTTGGCTTTCAATGCATCTAACTGATCTTGTCTCACGGTTGGGTATTTTATGCCCAATTGCTCCAAATAAGTACTGTATTTGCTTGGGTCATAATGATGCTTTTTAAGCTCAGGGTTGAAAGTTTGCATGATGCTGGTGTTCAATTGAATAGCCGGCTTGTCATCTTTCGATATTAAGGGTGTATATTTCTGGTCTTTGGTTTGCACAGTGTTGTAATATTCCCAGGCGTCTTTCAGTATCTCCGGTTTGTAAAGCAAATCTAGAATGGTCATTGCCTCAACCTTGGCACCTGCTGTGCATCCTTTGTGGGCTATCGGCGTAGCCATAGTGATGGCATTTGCCCAGTGGTGACCCGGCATGCCCGGCATATTTGATGGATATCTTAGTACTATAGTTGGCAAAGACCACGAAATGTCGGCAATGTCGTCGGAGCCACCTTGTCTGATTACAAGTGGAGAATATACAGGCTCAGAAACAGAGTCTAATTTCATAGCCAAACCATTAACTTCAGGAGATTTTAGTTCTATTTGTGATGCTTTGGCAAGCAGTTGATCTTCTTCCGACCATTTTGGCAGACCCACTTTTTTGATATTTTGGTAGGCTGCGGCTGCCAATGCTTTGTTGAAATGCCCCGGCCAAGCACTGCCCAATATTTCATAAGTAAATTTTGTATCAGTCATAAGTGCTGCACCTTCGGCGATTTTTATCCCATTATCAAACAAATTTTTGATTTTTGGATACGTTCTTTCTCTATAATAATACCAAACGGTTGCTTTTGAGGGAACTACATTGGGCTGGTCGCCGCCATCTGAAATAACATAATGTGATCTTTGCGTAGTTTCTAGATGTTCACGTTTAAAATTCCAGCCGATATTCATCAATTCTACGGCGTCCAAAGCACTTTTTCCCCTCCAAGGTGCTCCTGCGGCGTGTGCGGCTGAACCTTCAAAATGAAATTTTACAGAAACCAGACCTGTGTTTCCTGCATCGCCCCACGAGACCCCAAGATTGTCGGCCACGTGTGTAAAAATACAAGCATCAACGTCTTTGAAATAGCCTTCTCTCACAAAAATAGCCTTTGTGCCCACTTGTTCTTCAGCCACACCTGGCCAAAGCATCAGTGTTCCTGGTATTTTTTCTCTTTCCATAATCTCTTTTAAAGCAAGAGCAGCAGTAATGTTAAGTGCTTGCCCCGAATTATGCCCTTCGCCATGGCCTGGAGCTCCTTCTACTATCGGGTCTTTGTAAGCTACGCCTGGTTTTTGAGAGGCTTTAGGAATGCAATCTACGTCAGAGCCGATAGCGATAATTGGTTTGCCGCTGCCCCATTTGGCTATCCACGCTGTTGGGATATTGGCAATTCCTTTTTCAACAGTAAAGCCTTTTTTCTCCAATAATTCTGTCAAATATTTGGAGGTTTCGAACTCTTGAAAACCCAATTCGCTAAAGCTAAACAGCATATCGTTGATCTCTTGGGTGAGTTTTTGATTGTTGTCTATTTTGGCAACAACCTCTTGTTTCAGCAGCTCCAGTTTGTCAGGTTCCGCAGGTTTCTTTTTGGTGTTTTTTTGCGAAAATGCATGATTTCCAAGAATCATGATTACAATGATAATTAGGAGGTTTTTTTTCATAGTTTGATAGGGGTTTTTCCATTTCAAATATAACCATTTTTTGTTTTTCCAGCATACTTTGGCTACCTTTATTTCATTATACCTATTCATCAATCTCAATCTTATGAAAATTAAAATCGCCTTATTTCTATTCCTTATTCCTTCGTTTGTTTTTTCACAAATCAGTCTTGATTATTATCTTCCCAAAAACGTAAGTTACAACAGCAAAATACCCACGCCAAAGGCTTTTCTTGGTTATGAGGTAGGGGAGCAACATGTCAGTCCTTATGAAATTTATGCTTATTACAGAGAAGTGGCCAAATATTCGGATAGGATAAAATTAGAAACGTACGCCCGTTCTTTCGAAAATCGGGAATTGATATTGGCCACGGTTTCTTCGCCAAAAATCTTAGCAAATGTGGATCAAATCAGAATGGAAGACTTAAAATTGGCTAATTCGGAGGTTTCTAAAAGTTTAAAACCCGAGCAAATGCCCATAGTGGTTTGGATGGGTTATTCGGTGCATGGCAACGAAGCTTCTGGTGTAAATTCTGCTCTTTTGACTATTTATTATTTGGCTGCTGCACACGGCCCTGAGATAGATGCCTTGCTGAATGAAAGTATTATATTGGTGGATCCATGTATCAATCCTGATGGAGCGAATAGGTTTTCGACTTGGGTGAATCAAAACAAAAGCCAAAGTTTGGTTGCAGATGCCAACTCGAGAGAATTTAAGGAAACTTGGCCGGGTGGACGTACAAATCACTATTGGTTTGATATGAACCGCGACTGGCTATATCAACAATTGCCTGAAAGTAAGGGCCGTTTGGTGAAATATTACGATTGGTTGCCCAATGTATTGACCGACCACCACGAGATGGGCAGTAATTCCACATTTTTCTTTCAGCCGGGCATACCCGCTCGTACGCACCCGATGACGCCAGTTAAAAATATAGAACTTACGAGCAAAATCGGGCAGTTTCATGCTGCTGGATTGGATAGCATTGGGTCGTATTATTACACCAAAGAAAACTATGATGATTTTTATTATGGAAAAGGCTCTACACTTCCGGACGTGAATGGTGCCATTGGTATTTTGTTCGAGCAAGCTTCTTCTCGTGGTCATTTGCAAGAAAGCGTAAACGGGATTTTGAGTTTCCCTTTTACGGTTAGAAATCAATTCTCTGCAACACTTTCTACTTTGAAAGCCTCCAAAAGCATGAGAAACGAGCTATTGACCTACATGAGAGATTTTTATGCCGAAAAATCTACGGATGAAGTAAAGGCTTATGTTTTTGGCGGAGGAAATGACCCGGTGAGGACATGGGAAATGGTGAACGTAATGCTAAGAAACAAAATAGAAATTTATAAATTATCGAAAAACGAAACTTTGGGTAATTCTCAATTTTCAAGTGCTGATGCCTATGTTGTTCCCATGAGTCAGCCCAAGCATCGTTTAGTGAAATCGCTTTTTGAGAAACGAACCACTTTTGCCGACAGTGCATTTTATGATATATCGGCTTGGACGCTTCCACTTTGTATGAACGTGCCATTTGCGGAGTCAAAAGCTGCCATGTCTTTAGGCCAAAAGCTGTCTGAAGCTAACTTCCCGCAAGGAAAAGTTGTTGGAAGTAGTTCATATTCCTATCTTTTTGAATGGGACGGTTATTTTGCTGCAAGAACGGCTTATGAATTGCTCAATAAAGGTTACAAACTCAAGTACGCAACGGAGCCTTTTGAGGCTGTAGTTGACGGCAAGAATAAAGCTTTTTCTTATGGTACTGTACAGATTTTATGTGAAGGAAATGACCCTAAAGCTTATTTGGAAGAATTGGCGAAACGTGATGGAACTGTTTTTTATGGACAGAAAACAGGTTTAACCCAAAGCGGAATAAATCTGGGCAGTGAGAAATTTAGAAGAATGGAAAAACCGCAGGCACTCATGATAGTGGGTGACGGCGTGGACTACAACGATGCAGGCGAAGTTTGGCATTTGTTAGATCAAAGGGTAAGAATACCCTTAAGTCACATGGATATTTCATCCGTAAATCGCACGGATTTGAGCAAATACACGCACATTATCATCAATCAAGGCAGATACAATGAACTTTCGGACGAAAAAATCAAAGGATTCTTGACAAAAGGGGGTACAATAGTAGCTTTGGGTGAAGGAGCATCTTGGCTTTCACAAAAGAAAATCGGGACGGTTGGCATAAAATCAGAAGCCTCGAACGATGGCAAAAGCAAAAGGCAGTTTGTTTCTAAAAGTGGATACGATGGGGCTTTGGTAACAAGTGGGGCTATTTTAGAAGCAAAATTGGATCCGAGTCACCCGCTTTGTTATGGATACAAGCAAAGTAGCTTGCCAATTTTCAAGGTAAATAATGTCACTTTTGAAGAAACGGGAAACCCTTACAACACCCCTTTGATGTTTACAGAAAAGCCTCTTTTGGCAGGTTATGTGCACCCAAAAAATCTCGAAAGATTTAAGAATAGTCCGGCGATTATAGCTCAGACGTTTGGTCAAGGTAAAATTGTAAGTATATCTGATAATCCAAATTTTAGGGCGTTTTGGTACGGAACAAACAAGCTGTTTTTAAATTCCCTTTTCTTTAGTAGTGGTATATCTGCTGGCAGATTTGAAGACGAAGATTAAGTGTGTCTTTTAAGCAGATAAAATGAGCAATCAAACCATTGTCATCATCATTTTGGTGTATTTAGGAATAAATATTCTGGCATATTTCATTCAGGAATTTTTCATATTTAAGCCCGAAAAACTCTCGGAGGACTTCGAGTTTAAGTATGAATTTCCTTTTGAGGAACTCAATTTTATGATTTCTGAAAAAGAGAAGATAAACGGACTTCGTTTTTTTACAGAAGAAAAAGAGAAGCACGGTGTAGTTATATATTTTCATGGAAACACCCGAAGCATAAAAGGTTGGGCAAAGTATTCAAGAGATTTTACAAATCATGGGTATGATGTGATTATGATAGACTACCGTGGATTTGGTAAGAGTAAGGGCAAACGTTCTGAAACGGCGATGAAAAAGGATGCTCAACATGTGTACAATAAAATGAAGTTTGATCTGAAATATCCGGAAAACAAAATCATAATTTATGGTCGTTCTTTGGGTTCAGGATTTGCAGCAAAACTGGCATCGTCAAATCGGCCTAAAATGTTGATTTTGGATGCTCCTTATTACAGTTTATCGCAACTAACGAATAGATTTCTCCCGTTTTTACCCGTTTCTATTCTTTTGAGGTTTAAGGTTCGCACCGACCAATGGCTCAAATATTGCCGTTGCCCGATATTCATCATCCATGGAACAAAGGATAGTTTGATACCGATGAGTTCGAGTGTTCGATTGGCCAAAACAGCTCCATTAAACACACATTTAGTGCCTATTTACGGCGGGGGGCATAACGATTTGCCCTCTTTTCCTGAATATCACAGGGCTTTGAAGGATATCTTATTGGATCAATATGACCATTTCGATAAGCAGATTTTCGGTGATATGGGTTTTAATGCTTGATAGAATTTAGTTTTTTTATTGAGAAATCTAGCGAAGCTGTTAATTTCGCATGAAATATTTAAAATAAGCAACCTCAATGAAGACTTTCGGACAAACAAAGAAATAATATTTCATTGCGTCATTACGGTAAAAAAATAAACAAATGGAAATCCTGAAAAAAGATTTGATAGTATTTATCAAGAATGCACTACACGAAGACATCAGAGAAGGTGACCACACTTCTAACTCTACGGTGCCTGAAAACGCCCAAGGAAAGGCCCGTTTGCTGGTAAAAGATAAGGGAATTGTGGCAGGTGTGGAATTGGCCGAGTTGATCTTCAAAACGGTAGATCAAAGCCTCAAGGTTGAGGTATTAATTAAAGACGGCGAACCGATAGAATATGGCCATATAGTGCTTTATGTGGAGGGAAATGACCGCTCGATTTTGACGGCTGAAAGACTTGTGCTTAATTGCATGCAACGCATGAGTGGTATTGCCACCGTAACCAACGAAATAGTAAAGAAGTTGGAAGGTACCAAATGCAAGGTTTTGGATACCCGTAAAACTACCCCGGGTTTTAGATTATTGGAAAAATGGGCGGTTAAGATTGGGGGAGGAGTAAACCACCGTTTTGGTCTATTCGACATGATTTTGATAAAAGATAACCATGTGGACTACGCTGGAGGAATAAAAAATGCACTTTTTGCCGCTCAAAAATATTTGAAAGAGAAAAATCTAAATCTTCCAATAGAAATCGAAGTCAGAAATTTGACTGAACTCGAAGAAGCTTTAGAGGTGGGAGGAGTGGTCAGGATTATGTTGGATAATTTTGACTATGAAAAAACCAGAGAAGCTCTGAAAATTATAGACGGTAGATTTCCTGTGGAGTCATCGGGCAACATAAACCCGCAAACGGTTCGTGCTTATGCCGATTGTGGCGTAGATTATGTTTCTATGGGTTATTTGACGCATTCGGCGAAGAGTTTGGATTTGAGTTTAAAGGCTATGAATTGAGTCACTTCGGCTTCGCTCAGTG
>CAMCYZ010000139.1 GCA_945885545.1 Spirosoma fluviale | reverse complement strand
CATTGTGGCTATTTTTTGAGTTTTATTTTCAACCTTCATTTTCTTTTACGTTTATTTTATCGCCAATTTTTATTTTTCCGGTTTGAATAACTCTGCAAGTGATACCGCCATGGCCTCGCATGGCATTGAAGCCACCCACGCCTAAGTTTTCTTCCATCCGGCTGCAAGGATAACAAAAGCCTGTCATTTCTAATACGGCAGTGCCGATGCTAAATCTTCGGCTTTTTAAGGCGTTCAGGTTCATGCCTTTTACCACGATATTTCTTCGGGCAAGGTTGGGGTCAATATTTTCTTTGCCCAAAAACGAAGCCGCCGCCACCAAATGTTCGTGCTGAACAAGCGTGACTTGCCTTTTGTTGCTTGGGCTGTTTTTGGTGGCTCGGTCGCCTTCGAGCCCAGTTTCGGTTACGTTTACTTCTAATACTTCCTTTATGGCTTTTCGAGAAGCGGGTCTGAGGCCTACCCACATTACTTCACCCACTTGGCTAAAGTTTTCAAAAAGACTTAAGAACGGTTTTTCTTCGGCTGATATCATGATTGGGTTATATTATTTTTTATGTGTTTTCGGAACACAGATAACACGGATTTTACAGGTTTTCAAGGATTTTGTTTTAGGAATTTTTAACGCATATTGCTAAGTCTTTTATATTATTTTATTCAAGAACGGTTTTTCTTCGGCTGATATCATGATTGGGTTATTTTGTTTGTGTTATCAGTGTGCCATTTTGAGTTTGAAATTTTGTGAATAGCAATATTCAATCTAATACATTCCAATCTAAACATTATTCAACTTGGCATTCAAAATCTGTCCAATTTCTAGAGCTTTTGATTTTACGAAGTCGGCGTTTTTGCCGGCGAAGAGGACGTCGGTGCAAGTTATCCATAGGCTAGCCAACGCTCAAAAAGCTCGGTTGTGAGTGGATGTGTGGCGTGGCGTTCAAGGTGTACCCACATCATGCCACCCGTGTAGGAGCCGGTTTGGAACAACCAGTTTTCCCAAAAATTATAAACCCGTACAATATGCTCATCCCAATGCTCTGCCGACGGGCCAAAAACTGGTGCCAGTTTTTCGTCTTTCAGTATGTTGCCGTAAAATGTGTCCACCAGTTTCACCACATCCTCACGGTTTTCTATATCTTTCATAAAATTTAGTATATTGCATCAACATTTGATGCCCAGCTTGCGTTAATGTCTTATAAACCTTAGTTTTTAGATGAGATTTTCCTTTTATATTCTCTTTATTCTTCTTACTTCGATTGCTTGCAAAGGTCAACAAAAAAAGCCTGTTTCCAAAGGATCGGCGGTTTTAGATAGAGCCAAGGCTAGAGAATCCAAGCCGGTGGTTTCGTCTATAAACGGTAAGTACAACTTTGTGGATTCTACCAATGCCAGGGTGTTTATGGTGATAGAGTTGGCCAATGTGGCGGAAGATATTACTTTCGAAAATCTAAATAAGGTATTCAGAATTCAGTGGTCTATTTTGCCAGAATATGGCACCAAAGAAAAACTCAAATCAGGCAGATTGGAATTTTCGGAAGAGCATCTTAAAAAGGTAGGTAAAAGCTATCAATTGACTTTTGATGTTCCGAGACTAAAAACGCTGGAGTCGGCTGTGATGGTGTTGGACTTTATTGATATTGAAGCGGCTACAAAATACACGTTCGATTTACCCATAGATTTTTATGCCAAAAAAGTAGACACAAGATTTTTGATTTATGACAAAAAGGACGACACTTTCCCAAAGTTCATTCCTTATGTTTACGAAGGGTCGGAATTTGTGGTAAAATCTGTCAATCAAAGCCAAGAGAAACTATTTTTAAAAAGATATTCCAACCTCAGTTTGCCTGCATTATCGCCGATGTCGGCCAGCAAAAGAGACCCTATGAGTGAGTTTGCCTCTGAGGAAGTGATAGAAATAGTGCCGGGTGAAACGGTCAGTTTAAAACAGAAAGGTGTTTATGTGCTTACGCAAGCCTCTGATAATCATCAAGATGGATATGGTTTTATGGTAGTAGGTGAGCGTTTTCCGAGAGATACCGATGCACAAAGTCTGAAAGAACCTTTGGTATATATGAGCACGCCCAAGGAGATAGAAGAACTCAAAAACTTAGAAAATGCCAAGCAGGCCTTGGATTTGTATTTTTTGAATGTAGCCAAGGGTAATCAGGCCTTGGGGAAGCAGTTGGTTAAAACCTATTACAAACGTGTTGCAGAGGCCAATAAGCTTTTTACGACTTACAAAGAAGGCTGGAAAACCGATAAAGGTATGGTTTTCGTGATTATGGGTCCGCCATCGAGGGTGCAGCGAAACCGCCAAAGAGAAGTGTGGTTGTATTCCCAAAACTCAAATAATTCAGAAATCATTTTTACATTTTATAGAAAAACGAACGCCTTTACTGACCAAAACTATGAGTTGGTGAGGTACCCCGAGTACAGTTCGTTTTGGTACCCTTTTGTTGAAGCATGGAGAACAGGAAACGTAGTGGAGTAAGTCGAGATGGGGAAGCCCCTCGTAAATTTTTTAAACCCGTAAACAGGCCCAATAAAGAGGATTTTGTTTTTGGAATGCAGTCAGTTTTGGAGACACTCAAGTCTGATAAAGAAATAGATAAGCTACTCTTGCAGAAAGAGTTGAAGCACTTTGAAGAAATAGAAATACTGGCCAAACAGCGTGGTGTGCCTATTCAGCGAGTACCTTTGGAGAAGCTCAATCGAGTGACGATGAAAAATCACCAAGGAGCTATTGCTTTCGTTTCTTCTGTTAATTTTGCTGTACTATCTAATGTGGTTACGGCTGCTTTTGAATCCGGAGAAGTACCTTTGATATTGCTTTTGGACAGAATAACCGATGTAAGGAATTTCGGAGCCATTTGTCGTTCGGCAGAATGTAGCGGGGTGCATGGCGTGGTAGTTCCTACCAGAGGTGCTGCTCAAATCAATGGAGACGCTATGAAGACTTCTTCTGGAGCATTGAATTTTGTGCCAGTTTGTAGAGAAAACGACCTTTGGAATGCCATAAAATATCTTAAAAATTCTGGTTTTCAGGTCGTGGCTTGTACAGAAAAGTCTTCGGATTTTATCTATCAAGCTGATTATTCTATTCCCACAGTCATTATTATGGGCTCGGAAGAAGATGGTATCTCTGAAAATTTATTGCAAGAAGCCGATGCCCGTGTGAAAATTCCTCTAAAAGGCCGTGTAGAATCTTTAAATGTGTCAGTAGCTACAGGAATTATACTCTTTGAGGCCGTTCGTCAGAGAGAGTTTGTTTAAAATCTTAAGTTTTAATTGTGAATCCCAGCCTTCAATATTTTCTTGAAGCTGGTATTCTCTTTTAACGATATAAGGTCTGCGGCCGCATCCAATGCGTGAATGCAGTTGCCAATTGAATCCATGAGATGCTGGTACCACTAGTACTACAAATTCTCTTTGGTGCTTTTGGTGTTCAGGTTGAGAAAAGAACTAAAATTGGCCTGAAGTTTTAATTTCTTTTTTTTAATACAGATTTGGGAGTACTAATAGTGCCAAAAAGGGGGTATTACTAAGAAAGTAATCAACTTGGTAAATAGCGTGTTTGAGTACTTAATAAGCCTTATTTTAGTAGGACAAAAACTGCTTCAAACTAGGTAATTCTAGGTCTTTTTCCGAAACTAGTGGGTTTTCTATACCCCAGTCTATATTTAACTCGGGATCGTTGAAGATTATGCCCGCTTCTGAGGCTTTGTCGTAGTAATTGGTGCATTTGTAGGTAAATACGGCGTCTTCTATGGTCGCAAATCCATGTGCAAAACCTTCTGGTACGTAAACCATGTTCTGTTTTTCGGCGGTAAGAAGAAAGGATTCGTATTGGCCAAAAGTAGGAGAGCCTAGTCTGATATCCACTGCAACGTCAATAACACTTCCAGAAATCACCCTAACGAGCTTGCCTTGTGCAAATGGCGGTTTTTGAAGATGTAAACCTCGTAAAACACCTTTGGTAGAATAGGACTGATTGTCTTGCACAAAATTTACATCGGCCACGTGGCTCTTGAAAAGTCTGTCACTGAAAGTTTCAAAAAAATATCCTCTTTCGTCATGAAAAACTTTAGGTGTAATTTCGAATAAGCCTTTTATTTTTGTTTCCCTAAACTCCATTTTTTATGTTAAGTATAATTCAGTTGTAAATTTAAAGATAATTTGTCTAAAATATCATTTTTCGACTGTTTGAAAGAGTATTTTTTTAAATGATATTTTCTTGAAAAAATATTCAAATTGTTGGTTATGTGTGTTTTATAGGTGTATTTGGTGGTTTGGTCTATATTCTCTGAGAAATAGAATTTTATGATTTTTTGAATAAAAGGATTAAAAGCGTTTATTTTATTAAAATTTTAATTTTAAATGACCAAAGCAGAGCTTTTTGATCAGATTAAGAAAAAGAAATCCTACTTATGTGTAGGTTTAGATACTGATATCAAAAAAATACCGAAACATTTATTGGGTTTAGAAGACCCCATTTTTGAATTTAATAAGGCTATTATCGAGGCCACCTCGGATTTGTGTGTTTCTTATAAGCCCAACATTGCTTTTTATGAAGCCATGGGGCCGCGTGGCTGGGAAAGTTTGAGAAAAACGCTTGACTTCATTCCAAAGGACTGTTTCACTATAGCTGATGCTAAACGAGGCGATATTGGCAATACATCAAGCCTTTATGCAAGGGCTTTTTTTGATGAAAAATCTTCTGGGATGTCTTTTGATTCTGTGACTGTGGCTCCTTATATGGGTGCTGACTCAGTGCAGCCGTTTCTTGAATTCAAAGACAAATGGGTGATTTTGCTGGCTCTAACCTCTAATATTGGTAGTCAGGATTTTCAGTTTTCAGAATTGAAATCAGGTCAAAAACTCTACGAAATGGTCTTGGAAAAGTCGCAGGAATGGGGAGATGACCAAAATATGATGTATGTTGTAGGTGCCACACAGGCTGAAAGCTTGGCTTCGATTAGAAAGATAGTACCAGAGCATTTTCTACTGATACCTGGCGTGGGAGCCCAAGGAGGAAGTTTGGAAGAAGTGAGCAAATACGGCATGAACGGCACTTGCGGCCTTTTGGTAAATTCATCCAGAGCTATAATTTATGCCTCGTCTGGAGAGGATTTTGCTGAAAAAGCTAGAATAGAAGCACAAAAAGTTCAAGTTGAAATGGAGAAATATTTGGATTGGATTTGAAATAGTTTTATTTTCAATTTCTATAACATAAAAAAATCTTATAAACATAGCGTCTAAGCGGTAAAAGTAGAAGATATGAAAAACGAAGACTTTATCCACTATACTTGGCAGTTTCAACAATTCGATAAAAGTAATCTGAAAACAACTGATGGTCAGTTGTTAAATATTATTAAGCCCGGCTACAGAAACAGCAATTCTGGACCTGATTTTGAAAATGCTCGGGTGAGCATTGGGCAGATAGAGTGGGCCGGTAAAGTGGAGATTCATATCAAATCTTCCGACTGGATTAAACACCAGCATCAGTTTGATACAGCTTACGAAAACGTTATTCTACATGTGGTTTGGGAGCATGACGAAGAAGTTTTGAGGTCTGACAAAACTACTATTCCTACTTTAGAAGTTAAAGATTTGGTATATAAGGACACCCTACTGAAATATGAGAATCTGTTAAAAAACAACACAGATATTCCTTGTCAGCATCATTTGGTTGAGGTGAGCAAACTGGCTAAAGTATCAATGATTGAAAAAGCTTTGGCTCATCGACTACAGCAAAAGTCTGAAGTGCTTAAAACTATATTCACGGCCACGCAGTCGGATTATGAAGAACTAGCTTACAGAGTTTTTGCAAGAAACATGGGCTTTAAACTAAATTCGGAAGCTTTTTTGAGATTGGCGGAAGTTTTGCCTTTTAAAATAATACAGAAACACCGTGGAAATTTGTTGCAAATCGAAGCCTTGTTGTTTGGTCAAGCCGGTTTTCTGGATGAAACCAAAGACGAATATTCCGAAAGTTTAGCCAAAGAATATCAGTTTTTAGCACAGAAATATGGTTTGTCATCCCAGAAAATGGAAAGACGAGAGTGGCGGTTTCTTCGTACCCGTTTGGGGAATTTCCCCACTGTTAGAATATCTCAAGTAGCCACCGTTTTAAACCATACCCAAGCTTTGTTTTCTTTGTTTGTAGAAGATGCCAGCAAAGAAAGTATCGAAAAAGCACTTCAAGTTCGGTCTTCGGAATATTGGCGGCAACATTATGACATTGGGAAAAAATCGGATGCTGAAATGCATGGTATTGGGAAATCTTCGATAGAAAACCTCTTGATAAATACTTCAGTGCAACTTTTGGCTTTTTATTCGGAAAAAATAGACAATTACAGCTATTTTGAAAAAGCAATAAAAATATTGGAAACCATTAAGCCTGAGACGAATTTCATTACCAAGATTTGGCAAAATCTAGAATTTAAATGTGTTTCGGCATTCGATTCCCAAGCTTTGATTGAGCAGTATAACCATTACTGTAGCCACAAAAGATGTACACAATGTGCCTTGGGTGTGGAAATTTTGAGAAAAGCTTAAAGCTCCTCCAGTTTTTTGAGCGGGACAAAACCCATTTTTTCTCCCATCTCTGTCAGCAATTTATAGGAAGCCTCCATTGTGTTTTCTATTTTACAATCTAATATGGCTTCTCTAACTTCGTTTTTCAAAATCCCGACTTCCTTAGAGGGCTGTAATTCAAAAATCGACATGATGATTTCGCCGGTCATGACGGGTTGGAAACTGCGAAGTTTGTCTTTTTCTTCAATTTCTATTAGCAACTCTTCTACTTTGTCGAAGTTTTTGAGGTATCTTTTCACTCGGGTTTGGTCTTTAGAGGTAATATCTGCTCTACAAAGTAACATCAGATTCTCGATATCTTCACTGGCTTCTACGAGCAAACGCCTTACTGCTGAATCTGTTATGCCATCTTTTGCAAGAGCGATAGGGCGAAGGTGGAGACGAACCAAATTGGTCACTTTTCGCATTTTTTCGTCTAAAGGCAGTTTCATTTTTCTGAAAATACCTTTCACCCATCTGGCTCCAAGTTCTTCATGTCCATGAAACGACCAACCGTTTTTTGGATGGTATCTCTTAGTTGCCGGTTTGGCAATATCATGCAAAATAGCCGCCCAACGGACCCAAAGGTCGTCAGAGTTGGGCGAAAGGTTATCCAAAACCTGCAAAGTATGATAGAAATTGTCTTTGTGGCCTTTACCGTCCATGGTTTCTACACCCATGAGATTAACCAATTCTGGAAAAATCAAGGTCAAAAGGCCCGTTTGTTGCAAAAGTTTGAAGCCATACGAAGGTGTTTTGGAAAGTATAATTTTGTTGAGTTCGTCGGTTATTCTTTCTTGTGAAATGATATCGATACGGCTTGCCATGGCTTTTATGGCCAAAAAAGTGTCTGTTTCAATGTCAAAACCTAGCTGTGAAGCAAAGCGAATGGCCCGCATCATACGCAAGGGATCGTCAGAAAAAGTTGTTTCGGGGTCAAGTGGCGTTTTTATTATTTTGTTTTCGAGGTCAGCTACGCCACCAAAAGGATCTACCAATTCTCCAAAATTGTCGGGGTTGAGCGAAATCCCCATGGCGTTGATGGTGAAATCGCGGCGATGTTGGTCCTCAGACAAAGTACCGTCTTCTACCAAAGGTTTTCTAGAATCTGAGCGATAGGATTCTTTTCTGGCACCAACAAATTCTATGTCGTATTCTCCAAAATTAAATTGGGCTGTACCAAAATTCTTAAAATAGTTTACTGGCAAATTCAGGTCTATAAGGGCTGCGGTAGTTTTTGCGAGTTCGATACCGCTACCAACACACACAAAATCTATATCCTTATTGGGTCTATTTAAAATCAAGTCTCTCACGTATCCACCCACCACGTAGCTATCAATTCCGAGACTATTAGAAGCCGCCGATACCAAAGTAAAAATGGGGTTAGTGCTTATTTCTTCTTTGAAATTATTTTTTCTCATCGTCACAAAATTAAGGTTTTATGGTGGTTTGGGAAAAGAAAACTCGAATTATGTCAAATGAACATCAAGCCTCTTTAACCTTGATGTTATTGACTATCTAGTGAAACCCTTTGATTTTGTGTGGTTTATGAAAGCCTGCCAAAATGTTTTGGATACACTGAGCAAAGAGGAAGCCGAAACGCCTTATCTGTTTGTTGAAAGTTCTTACTACTAGGTTCGAACCGTTTTGGTAGATTTGCTTTATGTGCAGTCTTAAGGCAACTATTTGACATTCAAAGATAAAGATAAGAAAACAGTCACCCGCATGACCATGACAGAGGTATTGGAACTATTGCCAATCAAAAACTTCATGCGTTAGAATAAATCTTACTTGGTCAACCTCAATCATATCTCAAAAATTGAAGGCTACCAAGTGTCGGCTGCCGAAAAAGAATTTGTTCCCATAGCTGCGAATTATCACGGTGAACCATGGAAGCTTTGAAATAGATTTTGACGGTGAAAAGATAGTTTAGATTTTCGACATTTCAATCTCGAAATTTGCTGGAGTAAGTATTTGTCCAGTTTTGAATGGGTTGTGTTTTAATAAATTCTTGTCTCGTGTGACTAAGAAATCTGCTTTTGTGAAATGTGTTTCAAATTTAATTTTAACTTTAGAAAATGAATTAGGTATTGGAGTTGGCAAAAACAACAGCTTTTAAACGAAAAAATGCAAATTTTTTCAATTCACATTTCATGCTTAAGATACATTTTTAAAACCCCACCCACCAATAATTTCCTCTAATTCACTATTTTTGTCAAAAACAAGTTTTAAATCGTGTGTTGTGCTTGTACATGAGTAAAAATAGTTTTAAATAGAATACAAGTAAAAAATCACCTTTGCGTCTTTGCGACTTTGCGAGAAAAAATAAAAAAGAGAATGATTCTCAAAAACAAAAACATATTAATAGGTGTGTCGGGGAGTATTGCGGCTTACAAAATCGCTTCTTTGGTGCGGCTTTTGGTGAAGGAGGAGGCCAACGTAAAAGTCATCATGACCGATGCCGCCAGGACTTTTATTACTCCGCTCACACTCGCCACTTTGTCTAAAAATCCTGTTTTATCGGCGTTTGCTGTAGATGAAACCGGGCAGTGGAACAACCACGTGGAGCTGGGTTTGTGGGCTGATGTGATGCTGATAGCCCCGGCGAGTGCCAACACTTTGGCCAAATGTGCCAACGGTAACTGCGACAATCTCCTCGTGGCCACTTACCTTTCGGCACGTTGTGCGGTGTATTTCGCACCCGCCATGGACTTGGACATGTACGCCCATTTTTCTACCCGAAACAACCTAAAGCTTCTGACAGACAACGGCAACTGCCTCATTGAGCCCAACGAAGGCGAGTTGGCCTCAGGCCTTGAAGGCAAAGGCCGTATGGCTGAGCCGGAGGAAATAGTGGAGGTTTTAGAAGCTCATTTTCAACAAAATCCTGTTTTGAAAGGTAAAAAAGTGTTGATTTCAGCTGGACCCACACAAGAAGACATTGACCCAGTGAGGTACATCAGCAATCATTCCTCGGGCAAAATGGGTTTTGAAATAGCCAAGACTTTTGCTCTCGCAGGTGCGGATGTAACTTTGGTAGCGGGACCAAATAGCCTAAAAATACCTGCAAAAGTGAATAATATCGGTGTTCGCTCGGCAGCAGAAATGTTTGCGGCCATGGCCGAATATCATGCCGATGCCGACATCGTGATATTTTCTGCCGCTGTAGCCGACTATAAACCAAAGACCGTAGCCGACAAAAAACTAAAGAAAAACGATACCGAAATGTTTGTAGAACTCGAACGAACGCAGGATATTGCGGGATTTCTAGGTGGTAAAAAGACTAATAAACAGATACACGTGGGCTTTGCCCTCGAAACCAACGACGAACTTCAAAACGCCAAGGGCAAACTCGAACGCAAAAACTTTGACATGATAGTTTTAAACTCCTTGCAAGATAAAGGGGCAGGCTTTCGTTATGATACCAACAAAATCACGATTTTGGACAAAGTAGGCAATGTTTATACTTTTGACCTAAAGTCAAAAGAAATGGTGGCAGAAGATATCAAAAATGCAGTTTTGGAATACATAAACCGAATTTAAAAAATACCACACTCCCCTCGCTTGTGGAGAGGGGTCGGGGGTGAGGTCAAACACAAATAATATGGCAAAAAGAATTTTATTTCTCTTTTTAATATCAGTTTTCTCTGAAATATCTGCACAAGAATTACAATGCAAGGTGGTAGTGAATTCGTCGCAACTCAAGGCCAACACTTCTGGCGACAAGCAAATATTTGCCGAAATAGAACAGGCTATTGCTGGTTTTATGAACAACCAACGCTGGACCAACGACGCCTATGCAGATAGAGAAAAAATCAAATGCTCGCTTCTGATTAACCTTCTAAACTCGAGCGGGCAATATCGATTTTCGGGGAATGCACAATTTCAGGTAATTAGGCCGGTTTACGGAACCACTTACGAGACAGTGCTATTCCAGTTTGTAGACCAAAACTTTAACCTTTC
>CAMCYZ010000138.1 GCA_945885545.1 Spirosoma fluviale | reverse complement strand
ATTCATTCAGAGGCTTGAGGTTTTCTATTATACCAAGGCATGTTTTCCTATTTTAACATTCACTAATTCAACTGGCTCCATTTTCCATTTATCTCAAAACTGCTCTTCTAGCTACTTTTCCAAAAAAAAATCCCGAACTTTGCCTTTGAAAATATACCTTCGAAATGATAAGCATTGAGCATCTTTTAAAAAATACACACGAGTCGGCTTCGAAAGTTAGGCGACTAAATAAGATCCAGAAAGCTAAAATCTTGACAGATTTGGCTGATATTCTTTTGGGGAATTTGCATCAAATTATTGCCGAAAACAAGAAGGATTTGGACCTGATGGACCCCAAAGATGCCAAGTATGACAGACTTTTGCTGAATGAAAATCGGATAATCGGACTAGCTGATGCCCTAGGACAAGTGGCCACTTTAAATGACCCAAGTGGACAAATTCTGTTGGAGCGAACTTTTGATAACGGCATAAAAATGCAGAAAATTGCCGTACCAATGGGTGTGATTGGTGCCATCTTTGAGTCGAGGCCAAACGTAACTATCGATGTGGCATCTTTGTGCATCATGTCTGGAAACGCTTGTGTATTGAAAGGTGGAAAAGAAGCACATTTTTCCAACCAATTTTTGGTAAGTCTCATTCACCAAGCTTTATCTAAAAATAATATTTCTACCGATGTGGTGATGCTTTTGCCAACAGATAGAAAGTTTTTGACACAAATGCTGGAAGCCGATAAATACGTGGATTTGATTATTCCGCGTGGTTCAGCTTCGCTCATTGATTTTGTGAGGAGCAATTCTAAAATTCAAACCATAGAAACCGGTGCGGGGGTTTGTCATACTTACGTAGAAAAAACCGCCAAACTAGACATGGCAGCTGAAATCATCGTGAACGCCAGAGCCTCACGACCAGCTGTTTGCAACTCTCTAGATTGTGCTATTTTAGATGGAAATGTTTTAGAAGAACTGGTTCCGAAACTAAAATCAAGCTTTGAAAAATACAATATCGAAGTTTTTGCTGACGAAAAAGCATATCCTATTTTTGAAAAAAATAACTTTCCTAAACTCCAACATGCTCAAGAAGAAGACTTTGGCAAGGAATGGTTAGATTTTAAAATTTCTATAAAAACCGTAAATAATTTTGACGAGGCTTTAGACCACATCAAACAGTTTTCATCTAAACATTCTGAGGCCATTATAACAGAAGATTTAGCCTTGGCCGAAACGTTCTTGCAAGAAGTGGATGCCGCAGCAGTTTATCACAATGCCTCCACCAGATTTACTGACGGCGGGGAGTTTGGTTTAGGAGCCGAAATCGGCATTTCTACCCAAAAACTACACGCCCGTGGCCCATTTGCTCTAGAAAAACTCGTGACCGAGAAATGGGTTTGTAGAGGCGAAGGACAAGTAAGATGGTAGGACGATTTTAGTTTTTTCGTAAAATCTGAATCCTAATCCAAAGTTCATTTTTTCAAAAATCAAACTGAAACGTCAATACAGGTATAAACCCACTACCTCGGTACTCCAAGTAGGTGGTATTCTTTGCTGAATCGTAGGCCACGTTGGTGGCGTTGAGTCTATTGGTGGCGTTTTGAAAGTCTAAACTGATGTTTCCAGAAGTTTTTTTGCCATTAAATCTGTAGGCAATTCTGGTGTCAAGTCTTTGAAAAGGTGCCACTTGCCCTTCATTTTCTCTGGTTTGGTCTGCCACATAAAAGCCCTTTTCTTTAGACTTTATTGGATCAAAAGGCGTGTATCTAAAACCTCCACTGAACAAATATCTTCCACCAATTTGGAGGATATTACCGTTTTTGAAAGGGAATTCCTTGCCAAAAGTATAGCTAGACGAAAACCGTGTATTGAATCGGCTATTATGCCAAAGACCGTCATTGGCCTTGAATTTTGAATCCAAAACCGAAAAAGTAGCTAAGAAAAAATACGAATTGGAAAACTGCTTTTCTATGGCCAAGTCTATTCCCTTGTTTCTGCCCAGCCCTTGGCTTTTCACCCGAAACTCGGGAAAATCCGAACTATAATTGAGCAACCAATAGTTAGACGTTAGGTCTGCACTGATCGGAACATTAAACATACTTTGATAATATGCCTCCACACTCAACCGCATGCGGTTTTGAGTATAATGGTGAAAAGCCGCTATAAAATGATCCGATTTGATGGGTTTGAGGTTAAGATTGCTATTTTTACCCGTGGAATCTGCGAAGAAATAAGTCATCATCGGCAAAACTCGACCATGTCGACCATAAGCGAAGCTGAGTTTACTTGAAGAATTCGGGGCATAAAGCATAGAAATCCGCGGCTCCACCGAGCCTGTTTTATTGGTCAGAAACTCTAGAAAGTGCATACCCGCATTGAGCGAAAGTTTGGAAGAAATTTTGTAAGTAGTCTGTACATATTGTTGCAGCATTTGACTTCTTCCATCTCCTTTTACAGACACATTTACTTGTCTTTGATTGATATCTTGTTGGTTAAGTCGGGCTTTGGTTTCTTTGAAAAAATCATAAAAAATCAGATTGGCAATTAAGCCTGTTTTTACCCAAAACTTCTCCGAAATTTTCTTCGAATAGGCTACAGATGCTACCAAACGTTTATCAAGATACCGCTCCGAATTATATCTAAATCTCACATTTTGAAGATCCAGCGTATCGCTATTGCGGATTTGGTCGCTACCCACCAAGGCCACAACGGCTTTCACATAAGTCTTGCTATCAGGCATGTAGGTGTGGGTATACCCCAGAGCCCCCATATTAGAAGGCCTCACTCTGTCTTCCCATTCGCTCGCACGATTTGGGTTTCTATCTTGACCGTTTTTGACGGGAAAGTAATTTTCTTCACTCAGCCCGCCTATTCCGAAAATGGTGGAAACCGATTTTTTCTTCTTAAAAACCAAATTAAATGACAAATCCTGAAAATCGTTAGTAACACGTTCGCCCACCAAGTAAAAACCCATTTTTCCCAAGAGACCCAGAGTAGAGTATCGGTAATTGACCAAATAAGAAGAGCTGCCGTTTTTAATGGGTCCTTCAGTAGCGAAATCTAAACCAAGAATTCCAATTTTGGCTCTATGTTCACGTTGTTGCATATTTCCGTGCCGAAACTGCACGTCAAAAGCACCCGATAGGGCATTGCCATATTCTGCCGCAAATCCGCCCGTTGAGAAATCCGATTTGGCCAAAAGTTGAGCCGAAAAAATAGAAACTCCCCCACCCGATGAGCCTACTACAGCAAAATGGTTGGGATTGGGCATATCTACGCCTTCTAATCTCCACAAAATACCAATTGGCGAATTTCCACGTACAACTATTTGGTTTTCGGTATCATCTGGCCCTCGCTGCACTCCTGGATACGAAAGTGCCACACGTCCGGGGTCATTTACACCTGCCGGCATACGCTCAGTTTCTTCTGAAGTAAAAGAACGAGTACTCACCACCGAAAGCTCATTCAAAGGCTCAAAAGCATTTTTGTTGGCACTGATAACCACCTCACCGGCATTGATACTTCCTGAGGTCAAGTCAATTTTTAGGGTAACACTTTTAGCAGAAGTCAAAATGATGGCTTCTGACTTTTGTGGTAAATATCCGATATAAGTCACTACCAATATTTGACGGCCAATAGGCACTTGGTTCAGTACAAAATTTCCGTTTTCATCGGAAGAAGCCACTAGCTGAGGTTTAGAATTTTCTACTATTATTGTAGCACCAGGTAAAGGAGTTTTGGTTTGCTTATCCAAAACTTGCCCATAAATGGATTGAAAGTGCTTTTGAGCCTGAGACTTAAAACAAAATAGAATTAGGAAGAGAAGGATAAATTTCTTTGACATGTTCTTGAGGTTTATTAGGTAGCGAAAAATACAAAATTTTCTTGAAAAAAAATATTTGACCGCTTAGACGGGGAAGACCTTAAAGCCTATTTCTTGATAATTATCAACCGCAAAGGCGGGAAGACGCCAAGAAGATTTTTTTCATTTTAATCAAAATATTTAACTACCAAGTCGAAAAGACGATTAGAAGAATTTTTTACGAAAAAGAGTAGAGCTGCCAAATTCGAAGTAAAATCTTCCTCCTAGACTTAACCATAGCGTTTCACATAACTCAAATTTGAAAATAAAATTAAGTCTCTTTACAATCTATCTGTTGAATAATTGAACCCAATTTAAACTTAATATTAGCTTAACAATTCCATAATATAAGAAAAGTACCTTTGCACAAAAAAATAAAACAATGAAACTTAAAAAACTTCTATTCTTTTCATTATTCACCTCTTCTGTGTTTCTTAGCTCATGCGAAGAAGAAGTAATAATTTACGCGGAGACAACTGTCTCTCCAGCATCTGCATCGGGAAATGTAGATTTTGGTGCGAAAGCACAATCCGTAACATTCAATGTTAGTGTAGATCCTGCACTTACAGCAACTTATTCTGCTACTGGAACCAACGTTACAATTTCTAATCCTTCAGGTACCGTTTCAGGTAGCTCTGTAGTCATCAACTTTAATGCAGGCTCTGCTGCAGGTGCTGGATCAATAGTTTTGACTGTTACAGATTCTGAAGGCAGAAAATCATCTGCAACTTATGTTGTCACAGTTGCAGGGCAAATTAAAGAGGTAGTTCTTACATCAAATATTACCGCTAGTACAACTTGGACTGCTGACAAAACTTGGATACTCGGTGGAAGAATTGTAGTTACAAGCGGTGCTACTTTGACAATTGAGCCAGGGACTGTTATTAAAGGTCAAGCTGGTACGGGAGCCAATGCAACGGCATTAATAATCGCTCGTGGTGCAAAAATTAACGCAGCAGGTACTGCAGCGAAGCCAATCATTTTTACAACAGTTGCTGACGAAATCTCGCCAGAATTAGTTGCCCAAGGAAAATTTAATAGTCCAAACTTAGAACCAACTATCAATGGCCTATGGGGTGGTGTAATCGTTCTAGGAAAAGCTAGAATTTCAGCTTCAAGTGGAACTGCTGATAGAAGTGAAGTACAAATAGAAGGAATACCAACCTCAGACCCGAATGGTTTGTATGGTGGTACAGATGACGCTGACAATTCAGGTGTGATTAAGTATATATCTATTAGACATGGTGGTACCAATATTGGTAGCGGAAATGAAATTAATGGCTTAACTCTTGGTGGTGTAGGTACAGGTACAGTTATTGATCATGTAGAAGTTGTTGCAAACCAAGACGACGGTATTGAATGGTTTGGTGGATCAGTAAATGTATCCAATGCTGTTGTTTGGAATTGTGGAGATGATGGAATGGATACTGACCAGTCTTGGAGTGGAACATTAGACAATTTTGCTGTAATTACTGTTAGCGGACACTGTTTCGAACTAGATGGTCCTGAAGGATCTTACCAAGCAGGCCATAAAATAAAGAACGGGTATGTAATTGCAACAGGTTCAGAAGACCTAATTAATGTTGATGCGAATTCAATAGTTGACCTTACTAGTATTTCTTTCAAAGGAATTGGTGCGACACAAAAAATAAATAGAGTAACGGCCGCCGGAGTTAAATTCGAAGACATTTGGTTAGATGTTGCAGAAGCAATGTTACCTACACACGTTAATGGAGCAGTTCCAGCTGGAGTTAAAGCTGGTGCTCAAATTAAGGCTGACCTTTCTAAGTTGTCTTGGACTTGGGCTGCTCAATCAGGAACTTTAAAATAACAATTATTAATTTCAAGGAATGTCTCTTTTCGAGACATTCCTATTTTTTTATTACCAATATGAATAAATTTTTCACTTTACTACTACTACTCATTTCTTTTTCAACAATTGCCCAAAAAGGAAAAATTCGAGGTAAAATTTTCGAATCTACAACTGGTGAACCAGCAATTGGGGCAACAGTGAAACTTAAAAATACAAATCTTTCTACCTTTACTGACCTTGATGGCTTATTCTCATTCGATATCGAGAAAGGAGATTATACTATATCTATATCTTACATTGGTTTTAAAGATCAAACTGTAAGCGAAATTGCCGTTGAAGCAGGTAATGTAAATGTATTAGATAATATAATTCTAGCAGAAGATACTAAAACTCTTGCCGAAGTAGTCATCTCAGCTAAAATGTTAAGAAACAACGAAGAATCCATAAATATATTAAAGAAGAAAGCCCCCCAAATTATGGATGGAATTTCTTCTGCTAAAATGAGACAAATAGGTGATGGTACAGCCGTAGAAGCAGCAAAACGAGTAACTGGTGTAACAGTAGAAGGTGGAAAATATGTTTACATTAGAGGATTGGGAGATCGTTACTCAAAAACAACTCTTAATTTTATGGAAGTACCAGGTCTAGATCCAGATAAAAATACAATTCAGATGGATATTTTCCCAACCAGTCTGATTGACAACATCATGGTAACTAAAACTTTTACCGCAGATTTGCCGGCAGACTTTTCGGGTGGCTTATTAAATGTGGAAACAAAAGACTTTCCAGACAATAAAATTTTAGATTTTTCGGTAAACTTAGGCTACAATCCATCAATGCATTTCAACCCAAATAATCTATCATATCCGGGAAGTTCGACAGACTGGTTAGGATTTGATAATGGTATGAGAAATCTTCCAGAACTTGCAGGTGGTGATAATATTCCAACTCCTATCAGCGGTGCCCCAAAAGACCAAGTAAACACATTTATCAAATCCTTCAATCCCAATCTCGCAGCGATGAAGGATAGAAGTTTTATGGACTTCGGATTCTCTTTTTCAGCAGGTAACCAATTCGATTTAAAACGTGATATTTTCAGAGGTGGAAAATTTGGATATATTTTCTCGGTTTCCTACAAGTCTGAAGAAAGATTCTATGATGAAGTAACTTATGGCGAATATCAAAAGCTCATAGATCCGGGCGTATTTAACATGAATATGGCTACTCTCCAGAATGGTCAGTTGGGTGAAGAAAATAAACTAATTGGTACTTTAGCAGGTATAGCATTCAAATCTAAAAACTCAAAGATTAGATTAACTGGAATGCACTTACAAAACGGTGAGAAAAAAACAGGGCAGTTTGATATAAACAACAACGGCGAAGCAGTTGGACAATCTGGATATATTGCAAAATCGGACAATTTGGAATACAATCAACGATCCCTTTCTAATATCTTACTAAATGGTGTTCACAATTTAGGTAATAATAACTGGGAAATTGATTGGAGAGTTTCGCCTACAGTATCAATTTCTATTGATCCTGATATTAGAAAAACCGCATTCACTTTTACACCGGCAAGAACCTACTTTGCAGCTGGAGCAGGTGGTAATCCTACAAGAATTTGGAGGTACTTGAATGAGTTGAATAACTCAAGCAAAATTGATGTTTCAAGAAAATTCCGAGTAAATGGGCAAGAGAATAAATTGAAACTAGGAGTTTCTCATACTTTCAAAGAAAGGGATTATGAAATAAAATTCTTTGACGTTCAATTTTTTGGATTACAATCATGGGCAAGCTCAGATATAAGTTCGGTTTTAAATGCTGAGAATATCTATCCTAATCAGCCAAACAGCATATATTTCCAGTCTGGTAATAATAATCCAAATCCAAATCAATATAACTCTATAGTCAATAACTTTGGAGGTTATTTATCAACCGAATATAATGTTAATGAAAAATTAAAGGCTATTGTAGGCTTGAGAACAGAAAAATTCATTCAGACCCATACAGGTAGAGATCAAAAGTATTCTTCAGGTGACTTTGTTAATGGAAAGAATCTAGATAATCAAGAAGTTCTGAATACGCTCAATTTTTTCCCAAGTTTAAATTTAATATTTAAAGTAAATGAACAAATAAATTTGAGAGGAAGCTATAACAAAACCGTTGCACGTCCGTCTTTCAAAGAGATGTCATTTGCTCAAATATTAGACCCAATTTCAAACAGAATATTTAATGGTAGTTTATTTGAATATCAGGCATGGGCAGGAAATTTAATTGAAACCGACATTGATAATGTGGACGTTAGGCTAGAAAAGTATAACAGTAATGGTGAAATGATTTCACTTAGTTTCTTTTACAAATTCTTTAAAAACCCTATTGAATTGGTAAGAATTCCTGAACAACAAACAAGTACAGAATATCAATCTAGAAATGTTGGTAATGGAAATCTATTTGGTTTAGAATTTGAATTTAAGAAAAGCCTTGCCTTCATTATGCCCTCCCTAAAAAGGTTTAATTTAAATGGTAATGTTTCATTAGTAAACTCTAGAATTTTAATGACTGACGTTGAATATAACTCCCGTATTACTTACGTTAAGAATGAAGAAGTGTTAAATAACACAAGAACAATGGCTGGGCAAGCACCATATGTAATAAACGGAGGATTGACATACAATAATGAAAAATATGGTTTAGATCTTGGCTTATTTTATAACGTTAAAGGAGAAACTATGCTAATAGTTGGTGCAGGTTTATTTCCAGACATTTATACTATGCCGTTTCACAATACAAACTTTAGTGCTAGAAAAAAACTTGGTAAATCAGGTAAATCAGGGATTGATTTTAAAGTTTCAAATTTCCTAAATGATAAACAAGAAATTCTTTACAAATCATTTCAGGCTAAAAATGAGGTTTTCAGTCAAATGAACCCGGGTACGACCTTCAATATTGGATACTCTTATAAATTTTAACATTAAATACAGCAATCAGGTTGCAAACTTAATTCATATTGGTAAAGACGCAAAGACCCCAGTAATACTGGGTATCTTTGTTCAAAAAGCAGTAAACAGAAGCAATAGTTAATAATTAGTCATAATCGAACTATTCGATTACTAAAAAAAATAGAGCCCTGCAAATAAAGACTTTGAATACAAGTTTCAAACTTGATTCATATTGGTAAATGCCGCAAAGACCCTAGCTATGCTGGGGTTCTTTGTTTTTATAAGGGAATACTTTTTATTTCTCCTAAATTTATCGAAATTTGCACTTCGAAAAAGTTGTCAGCTATATTTAGCTTACACTAAACGGTCCCATAGTTCAACGGATAGAATAGATGTTTCCTAAACATTAGATATGGGTTCGATTCCCTTTGGGACCACAAAGCCTTCAGATTTCTGAGGGCTTTTTTGTGGGATTTGTTTTTTTATACCATCTACTTATCTTCAACTTAAGCTACAAAATCTTACAATTGCAAAAAAGGATGGACTGAGTAGCAATGAGGTAAGTGTATTAATAGAAGATAAGAAAGGTCAAACTTTTAGCAGTTCCAGTGAAAACGAAGGCTTTGTAAGTTATGGAGTATCTTCAGTTTTGCAAGATAAAAAGGGGAATATTTGGCTTTCTACTGATAAAAATGCCGTGTTTTCGTATGATGGAAAAACTTTCAAAAATTTTACTACAAAAGACGGGCTAGTCAACGATTCTGTTAAAAGTATTTTAGAAGACAAAAACGGAAATGTTTGGTTTGGCACAAGAGGCTTTGGATTAAGCCGATATGGTGGAAACACTTTCACCAGTTTTTCAGAATAAAGCACGAACATAATTAAATACATATTTTGTGCCCGACCAGAATTTACAGACTTTAAATCAGTTTAAGATGCCAAAATACACGGCTAAACTGCCACAGCGAATGCCTAATAGCTTCTTTTCTAAAGAAAAAACTAACTTCTCTTGCAATTTTATATTTCCCGAATTTCCGGTTAAAAAAAACTTAATATTGACTTAACAATAGTTTTTTATAATATTGCTGTTAAAATTAAATTTACAAATACATGAAAGCAGAAAAACAAGCTCTCAAAAAACAAATTGAAGAAGCAATAAACACAATTGTTAAAGGCGACTCTAACAAAAAGATTGAGAAAATCACCAAAAAGTCTGCTGAAAAATTGGCTGATCTTATTACTGAGGACAGGAAAAAAGCCAAAAAGAAAGCTGAAAAGGCAGCTAAGAAGACTGAAAAAGAAGCCAAAAAAACAGCCGAGAAACCTTCAAAAAAGGCAGACAAAAAATCAAGTAAGAAAGAAGCAGCACCCAAAAAAGCAGTGGTAGCCAAGGTCGAAACTGTAGCTCCGAAAGTAGAGATTTTAAAGAAAACGCCGGCTAAAGTAGCAGCAAAGTCTGCCACAAACACCGCCAAAAAGCCAGTAGGCAGACCCGCCACCAAGTCAGCAGTGGTAAAAGCTGTTAAAACAGAGATGGTTGAAAAGGCACCAATAATAGAAACACCAGCTCAATAATATTTTAATTTCCTTCAAAAAGCCGAAGACTAGTACTTCGGCTTTTTTTGTTCCTGCATTATCTTCTATTTTGCATTACCTTTGTAGGCAAATATTAGAAAAAATGAACATCAGCACCGAAGAAAGAATAGCACACTTGGAAGACTTTAAAACCAAAGATTGGCTTATTCTAGACGAATGGGAAGACCGCGATTTAACCTGGCCGGGCGATGATGTAGTGGAGCAAATGCGGCTAGAAATCCAGGATTTTACAAATTTCCTGATAATCCATCTCCAAAAAGAAGGCATTAATCTACAAGTCGAAACACAGAAATACTACGACAACTGGGACACCGAATATTTCGAAAACGAAGAAGTGGAATTTATCGTAGAAATAGAGCTGATAGCCATGAAAATTGCAGGCTTGAATGTGGACGAGGTAATCATCTAATTAAAGTTAAAGTGTTTTTTCGTTTGAGACCGACCTTTCGACTTTTTTCATTAGAGTCAGCAATCCGGCGGTGCGAAGACTCGAAAAAGAAGCGGGCACACCTAGTGCCGCCTGACAAGTCACACTAAGTATGAAGTTTTTAACCCCCAAACTTTAGTTTTATCCCAATCTTTTTGAATCTCCTCAATATTTCCACGTCTTTTATCAAGCAGACAAATTTATAAACAGTGATAATTTGCGTTTTTCAAAAAAAATCTTTAAATCGTGGTATTCAACCTTAAAAAACAAAAAATGCATAAGAAATTTCTCTTAATCACGGTTTTACTGTTCAATACTTTAATAGCTG
>CAMCYZ010000137.1 GCA_945885545.1 Spirosoma fluviale | reverse complement strand
GCGGTTTGTCCTCGTGGGGTTTTGAAATTGGAAAATGGTAGAGTGGAGATTTGAGAAGAAATATTCCGTTTTAAATCAAAAAATACAAAATTTGAGCTAAATTGGCTTACAAATTGAATAAGATGAAATATTTAACTATATCGCTTCCTGATGAAATTTACGATTCTGTTGTGAATTTGTTAAAGCAAATTCCAAATGTCATTTTGAATGAAGAAGACGATATTCCAGAATGGCATAAAGATATTTTAGATACGAGATATGCTGAATTTTTAAATAATCCAAACAACGGAAGTTCTTTCCAGGAACTAAAGTCGAGACTATTATCAAATGGCAAGATTTCAGGTAATTCTTGAACCAAAGGCTGAAAGAGATATTGAAGATGCCTTTGAGTATTATTTGACAATTTCCGAAAAACTGCCAATAAGAATACTTAGGGAAATTGAGAATAAATTAGACATAATTTTTGAGATTCCTGAAGCATTTCAAATTCGGTATAAACAATTCAGAACAATTGCACTAAATAAGTTTCCTTACATGATTCACTGTTTTATGGATTCAAGGCATGCTAGAATTCATATTCTTGCATTTTTGCATACCTCAAAAAATTCTAAAAAATGGCCTTAGAATCAACATTTGTACAGTTCAAATCTACTTCTTTGAATAATTCTCAAATGCCTTTTCAACCTCACAAACAATATACGCTTTCAAATCATTTTCATGAACCTCATAAGGTTTTGAACTTGTAAGTATTTGAATATTAAGCACTCTTTCAATTTCCCATAGCGTTTCTGTGGTAAAATTATGCGTACCACTCAGCCATCTGCTAATTTCTGATGGCTTTTTACCCATCATAAAAGCAAACTCTTGATTGGTAAATCCTCTTTTCTGAAGGGCAGCGTCAATTTGAGTGGCCAAGCTCATTCTTTTGGAAATATTCTCTTTTGTTTTTTCTGGGATACTCTCTTTTATGCTTGAGATAAGTACTCCAGTATGTTTTCTTGCTCTATTCATCAGTATCTAATATTAAATCACCACCTAATTCATAATCATTAATCCAATATATCTTTTTCTCCTTCATTTTTCTAAAAATAAGTTCGGAAACTTCTCTTAAAAGGTAGTTTTCTGTCTTTAGTTTTTCACTTTCTTGTAATGCTCTCATACTTTTAGGTTTGTGGCCACCACCCCCCAATAATATTACGGTAGTACCAAATCTAATACAATATAGCCTCAAATTTGAGTTCGGTGAGTCGTACAAGGCACAAACTAAATCGCCTAATTTACCTTCATTTTCTTTAAAAAAGTGCCTTCTTGCTCCAAACTTAGTAGAAATTTGATTCAAGGTTTCTACAATTGAGTTTATCTCGTCTGGAAACTCTCTCAAATTTTCAATCATAAAGTTTTCAAATAAAGTTTTATTATCATCATCCACAAAAATGGAATAAATCGGAGCTTTCGAACCCGAAAGCTCCGATAATTCAACTATTTCAAACTTCATTTAATGTACTTATTAACTTTATATGACAAGTATAAGTAAATTTTACTGCAAAAAAATAGATTCTATTTATTTTTAAACAGAATCTATTTTATAAGTTTTTACTATTGAATTTACAAATTCCCCTTCCTAAACTCATCCACCGCATGATTGGCCGCTCTCGCAGTGAGGGCCATGTATGTTAAAGAAGGATTTTGGGTTGAGTTGCTTGTCATGCAAGCACCGTCTGTTACAAATACATTTTTGCAGTGGTGCAATTGGTTCCATTCGTTCAATTGAGATGTTTTTGGGTCTTTGCCCATTATTACGCCGCCCATTTCGTGTATATCCAAGCCTGGATTCCAGCTATTCCTTGAGCGTGTTTTGATATTCGTAAAACCTGCCAAAGTGTACATTTCGGTCAATTGTTCTTTGAAATCCTTAACCATTTTAGCATCATTGTCATCCATTTCTACATGAATTCTTACTTGCGGCACGCCCCATTGGTCTTTTAGGGTTTCGTCGAGTTTCACGTAATTGCTTATTTTCGGGATGGTTTCTCCCATAAAATGAGAGCCTACCCTCCAATTACCATATTTTTTCTCAAATAGATTGTTCTTTAATTCCTCACCCCATCCTTCTCCATTGGTTATCTCCATTCTACTAGCACTAAAGCCTGATGCATAACCTCTTAGGAAGTCTGTTTCTTGTTTCTTTACATTTCTGAAACGGGGTATATAACTTCCATTCGGACGAATTCCATCCGTTTTTTTGTCCAAAAATCCTTCATATTCTCCTGAAATACCCGTTTCGAAATTATGGAAATGAATATATTTTCCCATCAAACCATTGTCATTTCCCAATCCATTCGGAAATCTGCTCGATTTTGAATTTAAAAGAATGATGTTGGTATTTACCGTTGAACCATTGACGAAGATGATTCTAGCAAAATATTCAATTTCTTGCTTGCTGATGGCATCTATCACTTTTACGCCAACTGCCTTTTGTTTTTTCTCATCATAAATGATAGAATGAACCACCGAATTGTTTCTCATGCTCATGTTCCCAGTCATTTTAGCCCATGGTAGAGTAGAGGCATTGCTACTGAAATATCCGCCATAAGGGCAGCCTCTTTGACACAAGTTTCTTTGCTGGCACTTGGCTCTACCTTGTTGGTAATGAATAGGTTGAGGGTCAGTCAAATGTGCACATCTACCGATTATAACCGGCCTAGCTCCGTTATAATGCTTTCGCATTTGATCGGTAAAATGTTTTTCTACACAAGTTTGTTCATGCGGTTTTAGAAATTCTCCATCGGGTAAAGATTCCAAACCGTCTTTGTTGCCCGAAATACCTGCAAAAATCTCTACATGACTATACCAAGGAGCTATATCATCATAACCGATCGGCCAATGCACGTCGAATCCATCACGAGCTGGCCCTTCAAAGTCATATTTGCTCCAGCGTTGGGTTCCTCTCGCCCAAAGTAGAGATTTTCCGCCGGTTTGATAGCCTCTTATCCAATCAAAAGGTTTTTCTTGAATGTAAGGATGCTCGGCGTCTTTCACAAAAAAATGACTTGAATCTTCACCAAAAGCATAGCATTTAGTGGCAATAGGATTGGCGTCTTTCATTTCTTTGGTAATTTGTCCGAGATGTTCAAATTCCCAAGGCTGCATCATGGTGGTGGGATAATCGCCATGATTTACTTCTTTGCCTCGCTCCAAAACCAAGGTTTTTAAACCCTTCTCGCTGAGCTCTTTGGCTGCCCATCCGCCACTTATTCCTGAGCCAATCACAATGGCGTCAAAGGTTCTTTTCTTTTTAGAATCTATATTAAAATTTGCCATAATTCTGATTAAATCTCTACACAGCCATGGAAATATGCCGGGGCCATTTGATAGTTTTTATGATTGGTTAAATAATACTCGGAGCTTGTATATGACCTGATTGTCAGGTTTTTGAGGAATTCAACAGTCTTTTTATTTGAAGTGCTATTTTTCAAGATATCAACCGCCTGTAGATTGTCAAGCTTTTCAAAAGACTTTTGGTGCTTGGCGACTGCTTCTTTGTTCAAGATTTCCAGCGTTTGCTTGACCTCATTTTGAATTTCCTCAGAATAGCAGTCTTTAATAACTTTTTCTATATATAAATGAGCTCCAATCGATTTTGCACCGGGCGTATTTGTTTCAGGAATTAAACAGTCAACTATTTTGATAAACACTTCGGAATTTGCGAATGTTAAATTTTCAAAACTGTCAGAATTCCAATTGTTTGCCCAACTTGGTAGCGTACCGAGTCCTAAAAGACCGATTCCTAAAGATTTTATTACATTTCTTCTTTCCATTCAAGATTGATTTTTCGGCTAATTTACGGCTTGGAATTCGAAATTTCTACATTTTTAAAAAATATTAATAATTCAATTTTCATTCATTCTCCGTAAAGTTTGAAAATACCCTTTTTCGAGGGTAATTTTGTCATACAATCATAAAATATGGCCCCAAAAATAAGAGTAATCATTCCGGCCTATAACGAGCAAGAATCTATCGGAAAGGTCATTGCCGAAATTCCGGAAATAGTTAGTGAGATTATCGTGGTAAGCAATAACTCGTCGGATGATACCGAATTGGTGGCGAAAAGTGCTGGAGCTACCGTGCTAAGGGAAAATCAGAAGGGTTACGGTTACGCTTGTTTGTTAGGAATGGACCATATTGCCAAAACAGCTCCAGATACTGATATTGTGGTTTTTTTAGATGGGGATTATTCAGATTACCCGGAGGAGCTTTTGATATTGATCAGGCCAATAGTCGAAAATGAAATGGATATGGTAATAGGAGCGAGGGTGGCAAATTTACGTTTATCCAATTCTATGACCCCACAGCAAGTTTTTGGCAATTGGTTGGCTACTTTTTTGATGAAACTATTCTTTGATGCAAAATTTACAGATTTAGGGCCTTTCAGAGCCATAAAATACCAGAAACTCTTGGAATTGAAAATGGAAGACAAAACGTATGGTTGGACAGTAGAGATGCAACTAAAGGCCTTAAAGCAAAATTTTTCGTACGTAGAAGTACCTGTGCGTTATCGTCAAAGAATTGGAGTAAGTAAGGTTTCAGGAACAATAAAAGGAACAGTAATGGCCGGTTTTAAGATTTTGGGCTGGATATTTAAATATAGTTTTAAATGATTTTTTTATCAAATATTACTGTCATTTTTTACGCTCTAGCAGCATTTTTGGTATTGCTGTACAGTATTTCGCAGTTTTTTCTTTTCCTAAATTATTTAAAAAAAAGAGAACCAAAACCTTTAGCAACTTTTGAGCATCTACCTTTTGTTACCATTCAGTTACCCATTTTCAATGAGAAATATGTAGTTGAGCGTCTTTTGGATAATATTTCGAAAATGGAGTACCCAAATCTTCAAATTCAGGTTTTGGACGATTCCACAGATGAAAGTTTAGAAATTTCAAGGAAATTGGTTTCCACTCTTCAGCAAAAAGGTGTGGATATCGAGCTGATTCACAGAAGCAATCGTTCAAACTTCAAGGCTGGAGCCTTAAAAAATGGATTGGAAACAGCCAAAGGTGATTTTATTGCTATTTTTGATGCAGACTTTTTACCTGCGTCCGATTGGCTAAGCAAAACGATACACTATTTTACAAATCCTGAGGTAGGAGTAGTACAAACCCGCTGGAAACACCTCAACCGAAACTATGGAATTTTGACGAAGGTTTTAGCTATGGCTTTAGATCACCATTTTACCATAGAACAGGTCGGAAGAAATCAGAAACACCATTTTATTAACTTCAATGGAACGGCAGGTATTTGGAGAAAAGAATGCATTTTAGATGCGGGAAATTGGCAAGGAGATACCCTAACAGAGGACTTGGATTTGAGTTATAGAGCTCAGATGAAAAACTGGGAATTTGTATATTTGGAAGATGTCGAAACCTCTTCCGAGTTGCCAGTGGTGATGTCTGCCATACGCTCACAACAGTTTAGATGGAATAAAGGCGGTGCCGAAAACTTTGGTAAATTCGGTTGGAAAGTTCTTAAAAGCAAAACATTACCGCTAAGTCATAAAGTACAAGGATATGCACATTTATTGAATAGTTCGGTGTTTGTGTGGGTATTTTTGATGTCGATTTTGAGCGTACCATTGGTGTTTATTCAAGAAACCAACTTTGATGCACTTCTTATTTTTGGGACGGGCTTGAAATATACAGTAATTATCCTATTTTTTGTTTTCTACATGAGTTTCAGGAAGGCTCAAAGTTCCCAATTTAAGGATTTTCATAAGTTTTTATTTCAATTTTTGGTATTTTTTCCGGTTATATTGGGCTTAACTTTTCACAATGCTACGGCAGTTTTAGAAGGATATTTTGGTATTAAATCAGACTTTATTCGTACCCCAAAGTTTAACATTATTTCAAATAAAGATACTTGGAAGGAAAATCAATATTTGGGCAAAAAACTAACATTAAGCCTGTTTATTGAGATTTTATTGATGGCCTACTTTTCTTTTGGGATATTTTTGGCCTTCAAAAATCAACAATTTGATTACATGCCATTTCACGCTCTTTTGGTTTTGGGTTATAGCATTGTAGTAATCAAGTCCTTCGATGAATAAGTCCTGGAAAATATCAAATCCTTTGTTAATAAGCATTTCTGTAGCTTGTAGCATTGTTTATTATGTATTTGCATATCTTTTAAAAAGGTCAAGTTTTAATCTTCTCTTGGCACTTTATTCGGTACTTTTCGTTGGCTATATTTTTCTTATCTCTTCTGATTTTAAATACAAATTCGCTCTCGGACTGTTGTTTAGGGCGATTCTTATCTTTCAAATACCAAATCTGTCGCAGGATTTTTATCGTTTCATTTGGGATGGCAGATTAATGGTTTCCGATCTAAATCCATACTTGTTCATTCCAGTTGATATTGTCGATAGAGTCTTTGATGGGCAGTTTTTGATATCAAAAATGGGAGATTTGAGTGCTCATAACTACAGCAATTATCCCCCTTTGAATCAGCTTATTTTTGCAATTGGGGCTTTTTTATCACCAAAGAATTTGCTAGGTAATGTTTTAGTGTTACGGATATTAATCGTTCTTGCGGATATTGGTATTTATATTTTTGGCAGAAAAATTCTGGAGTTTTTAAATTTAGAAAAGGAAAAGATTCATTACTATTTCTTAAATCCTCTGGTAATCATTGAACTCACTGGTAATCTTCATTTTGAAGGAGTGATGATGTGCTTTTTTGGTATTGGAATATTTTATTTTTTCAAAAATAGGATTTTTTGGGCTGGTACATTTATCGCATTCTCCATTCTAACAAAACTTTTGCCATTAATAATGCTGCCTTTGTTTTTGAAACATACGCCAAAATATGCAAAATTCTATTTAATAATATTATGTAATTTGATAATCGCGTTTTTACCATTTTTTACTTACGATTTCTTGCAAAATTATACGAATACGATTGGTTTATGGTTCACCAAATTTGAATTTAATGCAAGTTTTTACTATTTAATACGTAGTATTGGCTATTTTTTTACGGGATACAACATCATATCAATTTATGGTTGGGTTTCACCAATTATAATAATATTTACAATCACTTATTTAGCTTTTAAAACACAAGCAAAAAATCCTTATTCATTATTAAACTCAATGTTGGTTTGTGTTTTCATATACTTTATAGTTTCGACTACCATCCATCCCTGGTACCTAATTACTTTAATTTTCATCAATATTTTCCAAAAAGAAAAATATATACTTTTGTGGTCATTCACTATTTTTCTAAGTTATTCGGCGTATCAAACCACTTATTTTAAAGAATCTATGATTTTGATATTTTTAGAATATTCAGTCGTTTTCTTGTTAATTATTCTTGGAAAAAAAACATTTTTAAATAACAAAATATGATTTGTACTTTAGTATTTGTCCTTTTTGTTATTGTTCTTTAATTTTACCTTATCGCTTGCTAGCGATAATTTTTAAAAACACAAAAACTATGTTTAAAAAGATCAAAGAATACGACGTTCACATATATTACTTCGCATTTTGTTATTTGTTTTTTTGTCTTTATAGTCCTTTATATTATGCGTATCACGGGATTGACGCTTCATGGTCTCAATCTTTGATTATTGCAATTGAAAAAGGTAAGGTCTTTGGGAAAGAATTTGTTTTTAATTATGGCCCATTGGGTTTTCTAAATACTGGCTTATTACCAAGAGGATTTTCACCTCTAATTTTCATATTTTATCATCTATTTGTTCTTTTTTCAATCTTCTTTATTCTAAGATTGCTTTTAGAAAAATTGGGTAATTACAAATGGTTGGCTTATTTTTTGATTTTACTATTTATTTACCCTTTTGGTTTTTTTGCAGACGCTACCTTTTCATTAATGTATATGGGGCTTTTTTGGCAAAACTATTACTTTCAAAAGCCGAAAGCTTACAAACTCATTCTATTTTCATTATGCATAATTATTTTGATTCCTATTAAACTTAATCTTAGTTTAATTGCAATAATATATTTTTTAAGTGTTTTGATTTATGCTTTCTTTATGAAGATTGGGCCAAGATTAAATCTTGTGTATTCCATTTTTCTATTTGTAATTGGCATAGGTTTAATTTCCTATTTGCTTAAAT
The DNA here is from genome assembly GCA_945885545.1 of Spirosoma fluviale. Classification (GTDB taxonomy): domain Bacteria; phylum Bacteroidota; class Bacteroidia; order Cytophagales; family Spirosomataceae; genus Leadbetterella; species Leadbetterella lacustris. The sequence goes on along the minus strand of CAMCYZ010000137.1, from coordinate 2,920 downwards.
TCGATATTTTTGCGAGTATAAAATGTAGTGCCGATATAATAAATGCCTATCAAGATTCCATGGCAACTGTTATGGTAACACAAAATGAAAAGTTTTTTTTCTTGATATTAGCTATAATTAGTGGTTCTATTTTTCTTTTGATTTTTCTCCTAAATTTTAAAAATCTACTTCTTAATTTATTTTTTGGTTTTTGGATAGGCATAATCTGGTTTTTAAATTACAAACAAGCCTTTACAGCCTTAGCAAAAGGGAATCTTTCTGGTTTTTTATCATTTATTATTCCATTATCTATCCTTGTTTTTCTGTTTCTTAAAAGGTCTGATAAGAAATTCCTGAATTTCTTTCTTTTTTCTTCAGTCCTCATTTCAGTTTGTGGTAATTATTATATCAAGTTATCAGATAATAATTTTGAAAATAAAACGGTTCTTAAATCATTTTTTCATGCTTCATCTCAAAAGAGTAAGACATTTGTAAGCCATTTATTATCAATCCCTTTTGAAAAAACGCCACTCCCTTACTTTGAAAAATTGCTCAATTATAATTATGAAAAGAATTTCGAAAAAAACACTTTCGTTTTACCTGATTCTATCAAAAACACAATAGGTAAGAAAACTGTTGATATTATTCCGTGGGATATTTCTTATTTGTTTATCAATAAATTAAACTACGACAACCGGCCTGTTATACAATCTTATCAGGCCAATAGCCATTTTCTCATGAATTTAAATGGTGATAAATATTGGAGCAAAAAATCGCCGGAGTTTGTAATTGCTTCAGTAAAGCCATTTAGAGAGCAAAATATTTTTTGGACCGACACATGGTGTCATGCAGCATTATACCAAAATTACTCTCTCATCAAACATTTTGTTGTAAATGGAGATTCTTTATATCTTTTTGAGAAAAATAAAACTCAGATTCCGAAAAAAATGAATATTATTAAAGAAGCAGTTGGTAATTTGGGGGAACGGCTGACAATTTCATCTTTATCCAAAAAAGTAGTTTTGATTGCAGATGTTGAGTATGATACTAAAGGGAAATTGGAAAAGATTGCATTTCAACCTCCATATTTAATGTGTGAAATAATAACAAATAGTGGACATAAATCAGTTGTTAGAATTCCTCCTTCAATTTTGAAAGGTGGTATTATCGTTAGTGATTTAATAGAAAACAACCAAGATTTTCATGAATTTCATTATTTGAAAAATAATTATTTGAAAAAAATAAAGTCCTTAAAGTTTTATTCGGCTAAGCAGTCAGGTTTTAAAAGTAAGTTTGAATATTCAATAGTCTCTATAAATTAAAGTAATTTCTAATATTTCAACAGGCAAACTCATTTAAAGATGTCGTATGAATGTTGTTTTTTGAGCACACATTATAAGACCCTCTGGATAGGAAGTTCGGCGTCGCTTTAGACTTTAGGACAGTAACCGCAAACGTGAAGTTTTAGAGTTTGGATAATCCGGTGAAATTGGGCCACTTTGGTGAATCTATTTGGGGTTGGTTTGATTGTGTTTTAAAATGTTTATTTGTTTCAATTTCTGTTTTTTTATCAGTAATTTCAGCATTAATGTTTCATGATGGTATAGCGGTATTTGAAGGTTACTTTGGTTTTAAATTAGTGTTTTAGCGTATAAAAAAGATTTAAATCATATCCTTGCACATTCGGCATCACATTTAATCAACAGTCGGTTTGCCAAAGCCACACCTTTAGAATGGCCAAAATAGCCCTTCCCTTTGGTACTTTCTGTAAGGAATATAGGCCCCAAATTGAAAACCTTCATATAGGTCAGTTACCAAAGTAGAAAGATTGCGATAAAATCTTCCATTTCATTTTAAAGGTTTTGGCTAAAAATAGCCAAGTATATAAAGATATCCCCCAAACAGAGAAATAATCCTGCATAAAGGCATTGATTATAAGCCTATTAGGAAAACTGAGTAATTCCTCCCTGAATACAATTATTGCAAAGAGGAGAAATGATAATAACAATCCTATAAGGTTTTTCTGTGATTTGGTCATGAAGCTGATTTAACAATTTCGTCTTTATCCACCACAAAATTAACACATATTGCGGCAATAAGGAAACATATTCCGCCAAGAATTAAGGCAAATATAGCTTGACCACCAAAGATGTATTTTACCAATAGGCCACCAATTATTGCATTTAAAATTTGAGGAATGGTAATAAAAAGATTAAAAATGCCCATATAAACGCCAATTTTATGGCCTGGTAAAGCTCCTCCCAGAATAGCATAAGGCATGGCTAATATACTTCCCCAAGCTATTCCGACACCTATCATTGACAATAAAAGGAAGTTTTCATTAGGAGCAAAGTAAATTGAAATCAAACCAACCGCTCCAGCCATTAATGAAAAAGCATGCGTCTTTTTTCTTCCATATTTTTTAGCAATACTTGGGAGAATAAATGCAAAAATAGCACTGACGGCATTGTAAACCCCGAAAATAATGCCTACCCAGTCGCCAGCTTTATTAAACATTACTGAAGAATGGTCAGATTCTGGTAGGCCATAAATGTGCTGAGCAACTGCTGATGTGGTGTAAACCCACATACTAAATAAGCCAAACCATGAAAAAAATTGAACCACACCCAGCTGAAGCATGGTTTTGGGCATCGCAATAATATCGGCCAAAATGTTAGAAGATTTAAGACCTTCTTCCTCCTCCTCGAAACTCTTAAGTTCCGCTGTTGAATATTCCGAAGTAGTACTGATGGTCCAGATGATGGCTGCCAAAAGAACCAGCCCACCAATGATAAATGACCAAATTACATTAGAAGGTACTTCACCTTCAGCGGGTGGAGCATCAAATCCAAGCCAATTGGTTAGTATATAGGGTAGCCAAGAACCCAGCACCGCACCAATGCCTATAAGAGCTGTTTGTATGGCATAACCCTTAGTTCTT
>CAMCYZ010000136.1 GCA_945885545.1 Spirosoma fluviale | reverse complement strand
GTAAAAATTGATAGAGAAAAGTCAAAAAGTCTTGAGGTTGCGGTAGCTGATGTTGCACAGACAATGCAATTGGCCTTTGCCGGACAAAGATTTAGTTATTTCACTATGAATGGAAGGCAATATCAAGTAATTGGACAGTTTGAGAGAGGCGATAGAAATGAGCCGTTAGACCTTAAAAGTATGTATGTCAAAAATAGTCAAGGTGAACTCGTGCAGTTGGACAACATCGTAAAAGTGGAGGAAAATAGCAGCCCGCCCCAATTGTACCATTATGACCGTTACATGAGTGCCACGGTTTCTGCAGGTCTAACTCCCGGCAAAACCATTGCTGATGGTATAAAAGCGATGGATGAAATTAAAGATAAATTGGGTGACGAAAAAGTAAGAACCGCCCTAACGGGTTCTTCAAGAGACTTTGCTGAAAGTTCATCTAATACATTGTTTTCATTTGGGCTTGCACTTATCTTGGTATTCTTGATCCTTGCTGCTCAGTTTGAAAGCTTCGTAGATCCATTAATTATTATGTTTACAGTACCTTTGGCTATAGCTGGAGCCGTTTTATCGCTTTGGTTATTCGATCAAACAATCAATATTTTCAGCCAAATTGGGATGATTATGTTGATAGGCTTGGTTACCAAAAACGGTATTTTGATAGTAGAATTTGCAAACCAGTTGCAAGAAAAAGGATATACAAAAGCAAAGGCGGCAGTGGAAGCGGCAAGCTTACGATTGAGACCAATTTTAATGACCACTTTGGCCACTACCTTTGGTGCCCTACCTATTGCCCTTGCTTTAGGTTCAGCAGGTTCGAGCCGACGTTCTATGGGTATTGTAGTAATTGGCGGATTAGTAATGTCATTGATTTTGACGTTGTATGTAATTCCGGCCATGTATATTTATTTAAGTAAAAAGAAAAACTTTGAAAGAATGAAAGCCACTGATGAAATGGCTGAAGCTTGATATAATTTATGAAAAAAACAGTGATTACGGCGGTATTTTTACTGCTAGTTGGATATGCAGCATCCTCACAAGGCTTATTAAAATTGACTGATGCACAAAAATATGCGTTGGAAAATAATTTCAGCCTGAAAGTTTCAGAAAAACAAGTAGAACTAGCTCAAAATCAAATATTTAAGGCCAATGCCGGTATGATACCTATAATTGATTGGAACAGTAGTTTTAATACCACTTTTAACCAAGTAAACCAGAACTTTGTGGACGGTAGAATTATAAATCGTTTTGGTCGATCACTGTCACCCAATAGTAATCTATCAATGGCTTATACCCTTTATGATGGAAGAAGGATGCAGACTGTTTTTGAAAGGTTAAAAACCGAAGGCCAACAGTCTAAAATCCAGCAGCAATTGGCTATTCAAAATACATTGAGCAATGTTATGCAAATATATTTTGATATCCAAAGACTCCAAAACACGGAGGAATATTTGAATGAAATAATAAAATACTACGAAGAAAGACTTAAAATAACTGAGGAAAGGTGGCAAATAGGAAGAGGTTCAAAATTAGATTATTTGCAATCAAAAGCAGATTTGAGTACACAATTGACCAACCTAACAAACAACAGTAATCAGTTAAAAAATGCGAAAATTAGCCTCAATGGCGTTTTGGGACGCGATCCAAAGATAGATTTTGAGGTGGAAAAAGAACAAATTGCGAGCCCTATGTATGACTTGTCATTTTTAATAGATCAGGCAAAATCACAGAATCCTGAATTCTTGAATTTGAAAAAAACTGAGGAGATTAATTTATTAAACCAAAAAGAAGCGAGTTCTTTCAAAAAACCGAGAATCAATCTGAATAGCTCATTTGGTTACAATTTTAATTCAAACAATGCAGGTCTGATTACCTTTAACCAATCTATTGGATTAAATGCAGGTGTATCTGCCTCTTGGAGGCTCTTTGATGGTCAAATGACGAACCGAAATATTCAATCTTCGAAAATCAATGGGGACATCATTCAAGCCCAAAAGGCAGATCTGCTAAATAGGATTGAAAACCAATTAACTACATCCTATTTTCAATACGAAACAGATAAGAAATTGCTTGAATTAGAGAAAGAAAATAAGGCAATTGCGGCTGAAAATCTTTCTATTTCATTGGAGAAATTCAAACTAGGTTCTTCGACTATTTTGGAAATAAATGACGCCCAGACTCGCTATAACACGGTTTTGAATCGTTTGGTGAGTGCTCAGTTCAATGTTAAAATTTCTCAATTGGAGCTTTTGACTATAAGCGGTCAGCTGATGAAGTAATTAAAAATTTACGATTTGGTAAATGGCTTTGGCGAATTCTATTGCATTAGGTGTATCGCTATGAATACAAATAGTTTCACACTGCAGTTGGATTGATTTACCATTCAAAGTACTCAAAGCAGACCCTGTCACAAGTGATTGAGTCTGCTCTTTTACATCCTGGATATCAGATTTTATAGCATTTGCCATGCTCCTATTTGCCAATGAACCGTCAGACTGATAGGATCTATCTGCAAAACACTCCGCATAGGTCTTTAATCCGATTTTTTGGGCTTCAGATATACTCACGCTACCGGACAAACCATAGAGAATTAGTTCATTTTCAAATTCGTAAACGGCTTCGGCTATGGCTCTGGCATAAAGCAAGTTTTTTGCGGATATATTATATAAAGCACCGTGAGGCTTAACGTGATTCATGATTAAGCTTTTGGATTTTAATATTTTATCTAGAATAAGTAGCTGTTCGTTTACGAGTTCTTTTATCTTTTCGAAAGGTAGATCTATTTCATTCCTACCGAAATTTGTTTTATCATCAAAACCTGGATGAGCTCCAATATTTAAGTTATACTTTTGAGCATTCTCTATAGTTCTCTCCATAATCTCTTGACTTCCCGCGTGAAAACCGCAGGCTATATTCACTGAACTAATAAAAGCCATTAGTGCTTCATCATGTCCTGTATTTAGAAAATCCAACGATTCTCCCATATCGCAGTTAATATCAATTTTCTTTTTCACGAAATTTTAAGGTTTTTTGAATTAAGTCAAAGTATTTTTGTGTTTCTAGCATGATTTCAATAGCATTTTCATAGCTAATCTTCTTAAATTCAATTTTGCTTTGTGAACCGAACTGAGATAGCTTAGATATATCATTTTCTATAACAAAGCCCAATTTTGGATATCCCCCACTCACTTGGGCATCGGCCATCAAAATTATCAACTGCCCGTCAGGCAAAAGTTGAATTGTACCTTTTGTAACTGAGGAAGATATCATTTCTTTATTTTCTACCAACGTCAGCGGCACTCCGCTTAACCTGTAACCCATCCGGTTTGAATCTTTAGAAATCAAAAACTCTGAATTTAGCAGATTACTTTTTGAATCTTCATCTAATTCGTCAAACTCGAAACTCGGCACAAATCTTATGCATCTATTTGAATAATCATGAGCAAATGCCACTCCATAATTAGGTTCATGTTTATCAACCTCGTCATTATTTTTTAAGACAATTTTTTCAGAAAAGGAAGGGAAATTAAGCTGAGTATTAGTAGATTTTGAACTTAACCACTCACGAATATTAAAGCCACCCTTTACGCCAATATAAAGTCTTTCACCCTTGTTTTTAAACCTAAAAACTAAGTTATCTCCCGATTCTGCATGATATATTTTATTATTTCTAAGCAATTTTCCATTTAAATTAGCATTAAAATCCGCACCTGTTATGGCAAAAATACAAGATTCTTCAAACTGAAAATGTGGACAAGGAAAGTGGATTTCTAAAGCGGCTTCGTTTTCATAATTTCCTAAAACGATATTCAATAATTTTAAACTCAGGGTATCCATTGCTCCGCCAATATTTACTCCAACTGACTGATAGCCAAACCTTCCTAGGTCTTGAAATGTACTTAAAACACCTTTTTTTAAAATTTCCATCGGTATTTCAAATGGGTTTAAATTTCACTTTATCGCCGATAGAAAGATAACTTAACTGTTCTAAATCGAACAGTTCGTGGGGTGTTGTTCCTATTATTTGCCAGCCTCCTGGACTGTCAGATGGATAAATTCCGGTTTGAAATCCACCAATTCCGACGCTACCTTTGGTTACTTTTAATCTAGGAGAACTTTTTCTTGGCACAAATAGCCGTGCGTCCATGCCCAATAAATATGGAAAACCGGGCAAAAAACCAATCATTGCAACAGTGTAAGTTGAGCTAGAATGCAACTGAATAAGCTCATTTACAGGTATTTGGCAATAATTTGACACATATAACAAATCCCCTCCTTCATATTTTACAGGGATTTCCTTGAACAAGTTATGATCAAGAGAGGGAGAATTTTCGAAAAAAGATATTTTAGAAAACCAATCTTCAAAAAAAACAATTAAAGAATTGTGAGAATTATAAAAACAACTGTCTACAAAAATACTTACGGAATTGTAAGAAGGTACGATTTCGATTAACCACGGCCAATTTTGAGCCTCAAGTGATTTTCTTATACTTATAACTTCATAATGTGACGCCAAACCTATTTCTTTATTCAAAAAAACAGTAATGGCTTTTTCTGACAAAATAGATAATGTTAAAGCATTTTGCATCCTTACTTTAGTAATTTTGAGCTTCTTGAGCTGTTTATACTGGCAAATCACATTCCGAGTATCCAATACTTATAATAATCATCTTATCCTCTTCAGCAGCCTTCTGAAGAGGTTCAGCCCCCCACGGATACCAATCTGCCGGATTGTTCTTATGTTCTAACAAACAAGGACTGCTTTCTTCAGTTAAATGGTTCATTGTGTAATAAATATTTTTTTAGAAACTTTAGACGATTCATCATCTATACTTACAATGAGTTCATTGACTTTAAAGTCCGAAATATTTATCAATCTATCGAAAATCAATTCCTTAGATTTAACCTCTTCACTATAAAACGACCTGCCCAGTATATCAGTGATTTTTATTTTAAAGTTCGTGGATGATTTTAGTTGAAATTGCACACTAATCGATTCTGAAGTTGGATTAGGAAAACATTTTAATTCCGTAAAATTAATATTTGGTTCTATGGCAGTTGGCAACGAAAGATCAAATTGACAAAGAAAAATTTCATACCCTTTTAGTGTGATTTCTCTGTTAAAATTACCGTAACTAACAAATACCTTAACTTCCTCAGTATCTGATTTAGCGTTTGGATTATGAGCCGCAATAAGAAGTTTGTTATCTTTTTGCACTCCTCTCCAAATCGGTTTTTTGGTTTGATTGTATTCACGGGCAGATATCGTTTCTATAAGTTTATAATCACCTTCAAACATATTTTTAAACTTCGATAGTCTATACAAACCCTTTGTAAAATACTCATAATTCGACATATCGTTTTCCGTAATCGTGGGGTCTTCCCAAAGCCATAATCCCTTAGCACCGGCAAAAAAAGGAAAGATAGCCATGGATTCGGCCATCCATGGTTTTATGTTTCTTAACACAAACTCTTTATTGAAACTATATTTCCCCCAGACAAAAACCATTTGATCTTTATTGGTCCAGGCTCTGTTGGCCTCTATTTGAAACAATAAATATGACAAGTATTCACCTGCAAAAGGATGTGGATAGTCGTAATAAAAATAAGCCGATGGCGTCATAAAAGTCTGTGAATTATAGGCCAATCCGCCTACCTGATTCTTATTGAAATCGTAACAAACATAATTTACCGCAGACTTATCACTTTTCCATGCATCCCACGACCTTCCTTGAATATTTAAGAAAGTGTTGAGTATGGGAGCGTCAGAATAGGAACTGATATTTTGAGCTGTAACTTTACCTTTATCCAAAACATACTGCATAGCTTTTCCGTACAAGTCTTGAATACCTCGCTTGTATTGTTCGATAAACTGCTGGTTGGACAAACTTCTAAATTGCTGTGGAACAATACTTAAATTCTTCAAAACGAGAATAGAATCATCAGATTTTAACTGAGTTTCTATATCAAAAACAAAAATATCTGCCGCAATTCTATCTTTTCCATTGGTTTCTGCTATCATTCTGGTAATTTCAGTATCCCAATATCTTTGAGAAACGTTCAAATCATTGTTAAAAGGTGATTTATGTGTCATCCAAGGCTGTGCTGGGTTTGTATTTGCGACACTGTATTGTATGAATGCACGATTTTTTTCAGGAATGAGATGAATGAAGTTAGGGTTTGAAAAATGTGTATATCCACGTTTGAACATGAGTTCAGAACTAGCAAATCTTGATGGTCCACCATAAACTATATTAAAAGGCAAATCAAATTCTGGAAACTGTAACCAATTAATTCCATTACCAGGTTGAGAAGGTTTAAAGTCAAAATCTAGAGCAGTTGGACAAACCTGTGGGTAGGCAGAAATAGAAAAAACACTAAAAATTAATATATAAAATTGTCTATTAATATATCCTAAATAATTCTTCCTTAAATTTGTAGGCATTCTAATTAGTTTTATTACAAAATTAACTCAAAAAAAATGAAAAAAGTCTTAATAATTGCATTTGTTGTTTTCATTTCTTTTGCTTGTAAGAAGGATAAAGTAGAACCAAGTAACCTTAGCCAAGCAGAACTCCTATCATTAAATAGTTGGCAATTAGGCAGATATACTGATACAAATGGAAAAACTCTAAGTAATTCCGAACTGAACATTTCGGCTGTTGCACTGTATGGTTTACAATTTGAATTCAGATCAGATAAGGAGACTAGAGCGGTAGATAAAATCACAAAAAGTATACTAAATAGAGGCACCTGGAATTTATTATCAGGAGAAACAGTGTTAGATATCGATATAAGTAGTTTCAAGGGGCAATTCAAGATTATCACACTTTCAAAAGGAAAATTGACCTTGCAAGCGAGCACAGGTAACTTTCTTTCTGGTGTTGGTTCTGAAATCAACATGGAATTTACGGAATCTAAAAACTAATACCTTCAACAGAAAAATGCCAATAGCACGAAAATCATTATGAGTCTCAATACTGATCACATAAAACTAATATTTGGCCTAAAACTCAAACAATTACGCCAAGAAAAGGAATTTTCGTTGCAAGATCTTTCTAATATTTCGGGACTTTCAATGTCCTACATAAATGAAATAGAAAAAGGCAAAAAATACCCAAAAGCAGACAAAATATCAGCTTTGGCAGAGGCTTTGGGTATAGAATATGACAGCTTAGTTTCTTTGAAGCTCAACAAGAAACTTCAACCTATTTCCAATTTACTAAAGTCAAATTTCCTAACCGAAATACCTTTTGACTTTTTTGGAATAGATCCAGCCAACTTGCTAGAAATGCTCTCAGATGCACCCACTAAGCTGAGTGCGTTTATAAATACCATCATAAAAATTGGTAAAAGCTATAGTATGAGTGTGGAGCAATTCTATTTCGCAGTACTTCGTTCTTATCAAGAAATGCACAATAATTACTTCCCCGAATTGGAAGAAATGGCCGAGGCATTCTTAAAAAAAAATAAAATTTCTGAAGATACAGTAATCGATGAATTTTATTTGTCCAATCTCCTTTCAGACCAATACGGAATAGTTGTTGAGTTTTTTGATGAAAAAGATTATCCAGTTTTAGGTTCAATTAGGTCAGTATTTATACCGAAATCAAAAAAACTCTTAATCAATAAAAGAATTTCATCAGACCAAAGGGCATTTACGCTAGCGAGGGAACTTGGTTTTCTTCACATGAACCTGAAAATGAGGCCAATGACTTCGTCTTGGATTGAAGTAAACTCTTTCGACGAAGTATTTAACAATTTCCAAGCTTCATATTTTGCAGGAGCAATTTTAATAAAAAAAGAACCGCTTGTTCAGAGTTTAAAACATTTTTTTTCATCAGAAAAGTTCTCGGAGAAAAAACTCATAGAAATTATTCATAAGTTTCAAACCACTCCTGAGACACTTTTACATAGGATCTTTAGTATTCTGCCACATTTTTTTGATATAGATAAACTATTTTTCCTAAGATTCGAAGCTCCAATGGGTTCAAAAGACTATGTTTTGACGAAAGAACTACACCTTTCAAAATTGCACGACCCACAAGAAAGTAAAAACGAAAACTATTGTCGTAGATGGGTTTCTTTAAAAATTCTCGACGAACTTTCTTCTCTACAGAAGAGCAAAAAAGACGATTTGCTCGTTCAGGCCCAGGTATCGGACTACGAAGATGCCGGTAATCAATACTTCGTAATTTCCATTGCACGACCTCTGAATATTTTAGAGAGTACCAACGTTAGTGTAAGTATTGGTTTTGAAGTATCTCTTGAGGTCATTCAAAAAATTGCATTCTTGAATGACAGTAAAGTGAAACACCAGAAGGTGAATCAAACATGTGAGAAATGCTCTATTTTTGACTGTAAAGAGCGTGTTGCTGCACCTACAATTCTGCAAAAGGAAAGACAAACCAAAATGATGAAAGAAGCAATCGCAAGCCTAAACTAAAATATTAAATTTCCTCAGCTTCAACAAGTTTAACCTCAGGAACCATAGAGGTTAGCAAGCGTTCAATACCTGACTTTAAGGTAATCGTAGCCGAAGGACATCCACTACAAGATCCTTGTAGATGAACTTTTACAAGACCAGAATTCTCATCAAATGAAGAAAAATTGATTGCCCCACCATCAGATTCAACTGCTGGACGAACATACTGATCAAGCGTAGCTTTTATTTTTGCAACAATAGCAGAATCATTTGCGTCGACAATCAAAGTATTTGATTCAATCGTTTTTTGAGCAAAAACAGAGTTACTTTCATCAAAAAATATCTTTAAGAATTTTTTGAGATCGAAAAGACACTCCTCCCATTCAATATCTGAATCTTTCGTGATAGTGATAAAATTCGAAGACAAAAATACTCTTTGTACAAAATGAAATTGGAAAATGTCAGCTGCAAGTGGGGATGCCTTCGATTCGTCCATGGCTGAGGCCATATCTGGGTAATCGAAAGACAAACCTTCAGGGACAATTTCAAAATTAAGAACAAACTTCATTGAGTTCGGATTGGGACTCAATTCGGTATAAATCATCGTATTTCTCTTCAACATATTATTCTTTATTGCTAACTTCTAAAACACTAGTTTTATAGATTAAGTTTGATTTTTAGACATAAAAAAAGAGGCTGAGCCTCTTTTTTATGAATTTCTTACTAGAAATTAAGCTTCCACAGGTGCTGGAAGCACGTGAACGAAAGATTTGCCATCGCGACCTTTTTTGAAAGTCACAAGACCGTCTGACAATGCAAACAAAGTATGATCACGACCTAAGCCAACATTTTGACCTGGATTGTGCTTTGTTCCACGCTGACGAACGATGATATTACCAGCAATAGCTGATTGACCACCATACAATTTAACGCCTAAACGCTTACTTTCTGATTCACGACCGTTTCTAGAACTACCGACTCCTTTCTTATGTGCCATCGTCTTTTAATGTTTTAAATATTAATTAATTAAGCTGCAATTATTTCGTCAATCTGAATCTTTGTCAACGACTGACGGTGTCCATTTTGCTTCTGATAACCTTTACGTCTTTTTTTCTTGAAAACTATTACTTTTTCGCCTTTCAAGTGTTCAATAATTGTGCAATTTACGGTTGCACCTGCCACGGTTGGAGCTCCTACTGAAACTGCACCGCCATTATCGACAAGGAGTACCTTGTCAAAAACAAGCTCAGCGTTCGTTTCTCCCGCCAAACGGTGGGTATAAATGAAACGACCCTTTTCAACTTTAAACTGCTGGCCTGCTATCTCTACGATTGCGTACATTTTAGCTAAATTTAAATGATAATAATAAAATTGGAGTGCAAAATTAAGGTTTTATTTGTAATAAACAAATGGTAACTCAAATAATACCTTTCTTTTAGTGCAAAAAAACTTACTTTTCCCAATTTTCAAAAAAAACTTCGCTGATCTTCTGGCATCCAGTATCCGAAAAGTGCATATCATCAAAAAAGTATTTGCTGTCCTTAGGCAAAAGTTTTGCCAAGTCAATCCTTTGAGTTTGTGATTCGACACATACTTGACGTACCGTCTGATTGTAAAGTTCCAGCTTTTGGCTATTCTGTAATCCACTAAAAATGTGAAACTGATATTTTACCAAATCCAAGCCAGTTCTTGGGTCTATGCCTTCACCAAAAAGCAAAGGTTGTGTCAGAAATACTAGTTTTACATTATTTGCTTTACAAATGTCTATAATTTCTAAAATACTTTTTTTTGTATTCTTTTTGTGCTATTTTGTCCTTATCAAGAATCTTCCCCATTTCGTTTTGAGGCAGCGGTCTAACTTGTTTTTGCTACTCTAAATGCCTCTCCGCGTTGTCTTTAACCCCCAATTTAAAGGCCTGATAACTTCTGTAAAACAAATGAAGTAAATATATTAGCTTAGAATATTCCTCAATTTGAAGCACATAATACTCTATATTTTTTTCTACTAATTTACTATCAAAATGATTACCGCCATTATCTGTCGTTGCCAAGTCGTTTATTCCTATTAAAAAAAAGCATAGTCAGGCTTCAATTGAGATGAATAGCCATTCAATAATGAAATATGACCGACCGTAGAGTGACCGTTTAATCCTGCATTATTTACCAAAAAGCTGTGCCCTAGTTTCTGCGAAAGTAAATACGGCCAATGTTTTTTGTCATCGATGTAGAAACACTCTGTGGTACTGCCACCCACAAATAACATCTTGGTGCTTTTAGTGTTTAAATCCCATTCTTCTCCCCTAAAACCAAAAGAATTTTTAGTATGAACTGCATTTTTTGAAATTTTAGTAAATTTTTCGTTCGGTAAATTATACTTTTGATTTTTAGGTAAAACGATATTGTTACCTTTAAGCCTTACTGGTACCGCTGAGAAAAAACGCAGGAAAATCTCTAATGATATTTCTACAATAAATAAAACGTAGAATAGATAGATGATTTTCGAGAATATTCCTTTTGGCATTTAGATATTTTTTGCTAGCGTTAAAGTAATTTCAATTTCTAAAGAAATACTTTGAATACTTTTTGTATAAATACAATGGAATCTTACAAAATTGTAGGCAAGGTTAAT
>CAMCYZ010000135.1 GCA_945885545.1 Spirosoma fluviale | reverse complement strand
TAATTAAAATAATAAATAAGGGAAAAAATCTTGATTTCAATATTTTCAAAAATAACTGAAATTATTATATTTATATAAAATTCAGTTTTTACAATAATTTAAAATTAATATTTATAATTTTGGTACAAAAAAATATATTTATATAAAATATTTGAAAAATATAGTTTAAATACAATAAAAAGCACAATATAGACTTAAATTACATCATAAAGTACAAATTTTATTATATTTGCATACTTGCAAATACACTTCAAACTATCATCAAAATACTATGTCAGTAGTGCATGATTTAGGATTGGGAATCAATCAAAAAGCCTTAAAAATAAATCTCGACCCCAAAATATACGGGACATTTGCAGAAATAGGAGCGGGGCAAGACGTGGCCGCGGCTTTCTTTAAAGCTGGTGGTGCCTCAGGTACAGTAGCCAAGTCGATGTCGGCCTATGATATGAAATTTTCGGACGCTATATATGGCCCAGTTACCGACGGAAGATATGTTTGCGAAGAGCGGGTGATAAGTATGTTAGATCATGAGTACAATCTTTTGATTGAACGCTTGCATGAACAACGCGGTGCTGATACCCAGTTTTTTTCGTTTGCCAACACCGTGGTTACACTGAATTATCATAAAACCAATCAACCACATGGTTGGATGGGTTGTAGATTTCAGTTGACTCCCAATGGCGAGTTTCACGATGTTATTCTTCACATTAGAATGTTGGACAATGACACCCTATTGCAACAACAAGCTCTCGGAGTTATTGGCGTAAACCTACTATATGGCTGTTTTTATTACCATCAAAAGCCCGAGATTTTGCTGGAGTCATTGAGAGATAATCTGGCTAAAGATAGAATACAAATTGATGCTATAAAATTTGAAGGTCCGGCGTTCGCAAAAGTGGATGGTCGACTGATGAGTCTTAGCTTGGTGAAAAACGGATTCTGCGATTTGGCCCTTTTTGGACCCGATGGTAAAATACTTCAGCCTTCGGATGTGTTGTATAAAAAACACATTTTAGTATTGCGTGGACGTTTCAGGCCTGTAATTAATGTGCATTTAGATATGCTCGAAAACGGCGTGAAACAGTTTGTGCAGGAGCCTGATGTAGACGAAAGTAAAATGATAGTGGTGTCGGAGTTGACCCTTCATGCCTTACAGGAAGGCTTAGACGACAGTATAGATGAGAAGGACTTTCTAGATAGGGTAGACATACTTTGCTCTTTGGGGCAGACCGTAATGATTACCAATTATGTTGAATATTATAAGTTGGTGGCCTATTTGTCAAAAATCACAAAATTGAAAATAGGTCTAATTATAGGATTTCCAAATTTGGAGTATATATTTACTGAAGAAAACTATAGAGACCTACCTGGTGAAATATTAGAGTCGTTCGCTACGTTGTTTAGTCGAAAACTTAAACTTTTTGTCTATCCTACTTTGCGAAAAAACATCATTATGAATTGCATGAAGTTTAATCCGCCTGCTCACTTAAATGATTTGTATAGATTTCTTATCGCCAATAACAAAATTGAAGATATTTATCATTACAATACGTCAAACCTGAACATCCAAACCGATAATGTGTTGGGGTTGATCAGAATGGGTGAAGAGGGCTGGGAAGAACACGTGCCGGCAGAGGTAGTCACATTCATAAAAGACAGGTGCCTGTTTGGTTTTCCTTGTGTAGTAATTCCAAAAAAGTAAAATAGCTATGCCTAAATTTTTTTTGATACTTATTTTCATTAGTAAGATAGTGGTGGCTCAACGGCCCAAAATTGATGTACCTTCGAACAAAAACTGGAATGTGGTCAGAGAAGGTTCAGAATTGAGTTTTAAATTAAATGTAAATCCCGATACTCTAAAAGACGACTACAGTTTCGGCATTCAGCAGGGTAAGATCGTGGGCATGAGCCTCGATTCTTCGGGTAATTTTAGTTGGAAACCGGCATATCACTTGGTAGATAGAATTGAGTCAGACAAGATATTCCAAATAGTTGTGGTGGCGAAAGGAAAGGAAGGCCAGCAAATTACTGATATTTTGGATATTAAGGTGCTACACACCAATAGACCACCAGTCCTAAATGAATTGAGTACATTTTATGTGCAGTTTAATAATCCAAATACTTACAAGATTGACCCCGAAAAGGCCTTTGATGAAGACAATGATCCTATAGTTTTTGTACCTATCTTAGAGACTTTACCGGAGGGTATGAATATATCTGCACAAGGCGAAATTACATGGCGGCCATCTAATAATCAGTTTAATTCATTGAAGGGAAAGCCTATATATATTGAATTCTTGATTCAGGATCAGCCGGCCAAAACACAAACCAAAGGGAAAGTAAAAATAGAGGCTACGCAAATGGATTTGCCTCCACAAATTACCGTTATACCTAAAAATGAGAATTTACTAATTAAAGAAAATGAGAACGTGAATCTGCGGTTTTATTTGTCTGATCCCAACGGCGATGACGATATTCAGGTTTTTGATTTTCTGACCAACCAAACAGGCATACCAAAAACTAGCCTAATAAAAAACACCAATAATCAGTATGAGTTTGTTTGGATCCCAGGCTATGAGTTTGTTCAAGACCCGAAGGATACCTTAGGTTTTTACATTGACTTTTTTGTTTTGGACAAAACGCGAAAGCGTGAGGTGAAAAGGATAAATTTTACCATCAAGAACACTGTCAATGAGGCTGAACTAGATAAAAAAAACTATGGATTGTACTATGGCACTTTAGCTAGAGCATGGGAGCTTTTGGAGCAGCTTAAGGAAAAAGAGGAGGAACTTAAAAAAGCCTATAACAGGTCAAAAAAAGGCAAGAAACAGCGATCAGTACTAAATGCGTCTTTAGGTGCAACCACAGGATTGTCGTCTATTTTGTCAAAAAAAAATCCGGATACACAACGACTGATATCTACTTTTGGGGGTACTACAGTATTAACAATAGGTACCTTAGAGGCCACAGAGGTTATTGGGAAGTCTATGAAGGACCTCATAGACAGGTTGAATTATGTGATAGAGAAGAAAAATGAACTGCAGACCAAGGGAGATATTTTCTCAAGGGATTTCTCCTTGAAAGCCACTCGCAGAAGTCCTGATTTTATAAAAAAAGTGGATGATTTTATGGCTACCATGAACCTCAAAGGCCTTGTAGCTCTAGAACTAAATGCCACTTGGGAGGCTAAAAATCAGCCCACTGAAAAGAACATCGAGAAGACATTTAAGGATTTTGTAAGTTTGTAAAAAGCCCAAAGGGTACAGTTTGATTTACTTCTTTTCTGTTCTAAATTATTGATTAAAAGGTAATTCTATTTTGTCTGGGAAATGAATATTTTTTGGTGCTGAATAAGATTATGGCCGTTTAAAAATATCTTCGAAAATTTAGGTAAAACTTCTTGGTTGATTTGGTTTTAATACATATCTTCATTCTAAGGATTGAAGTTTCAATCTTTATCAAAACTATTTGTTTCACCTAAATAGAAATGTGAGTATGAAAATCGAAGTAAATGCAGTGCACTTCACTGCCGACAATGGACTAAAACAGTTTATTCAAAAAAAACTTAACAAACTCGAAACATTTTATGACAAAATAATTGGTGGTGAAGTCTTTCTCAGGTTAGACAAAGGCGAAAAGATTAATACACACAAAAAACTAATTGAAATTAAGCTTAATTTACCAGGAAATTCGATTTTTGTGAAAGAGTCGGGAGACACCTTCGAAGCAGCTACCGACTTGGCGATGGACACCCTCACCCGAAAGGTGAAACAATTTAAAGAAAAAACCAAAAGCATTGATAGAGTCATGCCCGAGGTACTGTTGCCTGAGGAAGTTGAAGAAGATATATAAAACAAAAAAGCCCTGATTTCAGGGCTTTTTTGTTTTAAACATGTATTCTTTAAGATAATTTGGTTCGAACAATATAAGATTTTCAAAATCTCCATTGCTGTATTTTTCAAAACACATTCGGCCAGAATATTTTGCAGAAGGAAGAAGCACTTCCTCGAGAAACTTGGCGTTTGTATGCTCAATCACGCCTTTACATTTAGCACTTCCCTCACCTATAAAAAGTACGGTATTCGTTTCTAAAATTTCAGCGAATCTTTGGTTGTCCACAATTATTGCCTCTACCTCTGATACTTTTTTCTTTGTTGAACTATCATAAAATGCGGCATAGACTTCCATTCGCCTGGCATCTATCATAGGGCAAATCAACTGCTGCGAGATACCATACACTTGCTGAACAAGTACATCCAGTGTTCCATAGGATAGTAGTGGTTTATCCAGTGCAAAAGCTAAGCCTTTTGCTGTGGAAACTGCTATCCGAAGCCCTGTGTAAGAACCTGGGCCTTTGGCTACTGCTATGGCATCGAGGTTATTTTTACGCACTTTGGCTGTGAATAGCACATGGTCTACCAAGGAAGTAAGCATTTCTGCCGAGGACCGTTCAATTCTCGACTCTGCAGCTGAAATCAATTCAGGGCCATCAAATAAGGCTACTGAACAGCCTGTCGTAGAAGCATCAATCGAAATTATCATTTGCCAGCTAATATAGATTTGTATTTCTGTGGGTTTGCAAATAACTTCAATGCCTCTTGTATGTCTTTGTCTTTTTCAAAAGCTACAAACTTCATGGCTTTTTGGTAGTAATATCTGCTCAAAATTTCAATTTCCAAGGATTCTTTTATTTGTTCCCAGTTTTTCATCACCAAGCTTTGGGTATTTTGGTCTGCCACCTTTTTAAGTTCGTCAAGGCTACTTTTCATCTTTGCATATTCACCACTTTCTTTTGAGCTTTTTATTAATGCATCTATGCCCTTATGGTCGGCGGTTTCATAGACATACGTTTGGTTTTTCAGCCAATTGTCAAACTCACCCATGATTCTGCTCTCAAGTGTAAAGTTCTCCTTAGGTTTGTTATTCTGATTATCGAAATAGTACTTATTGGCGTAGTAAAAAATCATTTTGCTTTTTATCAAGGCCTTTACGAATTCTGACTGATTCGCCGATTTTGTGGTAATGTCTGGGTCAATTCCCGCTCCGTCTAATACCAACCGCCCCCCCTTGGTTTTAAATGGCACACGCAAGGAGTCAGGAAGTTTGCCAAAACTGCCATCGGATTTTCTGTAGCCGTAGTCTATGGCCTGTATGCACCTGCCTGAAGGTATATAATATTTCGAAGTCGTAACTTTCATTTTGGTGTTGTAGCTAAGGTCTTTAGTTATTTGCACCAAGCCTTTGCCAAACGAACGCTGACCTACAAGCACGGCTCTGTCATAGTCTTGTAGCGTTCCGCTCACTATTTCTGACGCCGATGCACTACGGCCGTTTATTAATACTACTATTGGCATTTCGGTATCCAATGGTTGCTCCTTGGTTTGGTACTTATAATTCCACTCCTTCACTTTTCCTTTGGTTTCTACTACCAAAAGGTTTTTGGGTAAATAAAAATTACATATTTCTACAGCCATGTTTAGTAGTCCACCCGGGTTGCCTCGCAGGTCTAATACCAGGTTTTTCATTCCTTTATCTTTCAGTTCTAGTGTGGCTGTTTTTATTTCCTTGGCAGCTGTTTTGCTGAAATCGGTTAGTTGAATATAGCCCACTTCATCGTTTATCATGCCGTAGTGTGGAACGTTTGGAATTTTTATGACGTCTCTCCCTACGCTTATTTGAAGAGGTTTGGCCTGACCGACTCTGTCCAACAATAATTTTACTGAGGTTCCGGTTTGGCCTTTGAGTAATCTACCAAACTCAGCATCGTTTTTCTCCGTTACGTCCACATTATTTATTTTCGTTATCCTGTCGCCTATTTTTATGCCGGCTTTGTCGGCGGGAGAATCTTCATAGAGCATGGCCACTATGTGTTTGCTTTCAAAAAACTCTATTGTAGCTCCAATACCATTGTATGCTCCCACATTCATAGTGAAATAGTCCTCTATTTCATCTTCTGGGTAAAAAACTGTGTAAGGGTCTAACTCTTTCAGCATGGCTTGTATTCCCACACGCATGGCCTTTGTTGGGTTTATTTCGTCAACGTAAAGTGCATTTAGTTCTTTAAACATTGTAGCGAAGATATCGAGATTTTTGGCTATTTCAAAAAGCCTGTCGTCTACTTTATATGCCGAAACACCCAAAGTTGTCAAGAGTATTAAACCCACTAGCGAGCGTTTCACGGTTTTGTTCATTTTCTGAAAAAAAATCTTCATTCTGTTATCTCAAGTAATATTCTAAAACGCCAATTTTAGGAATAACGTTTATGTAAATGTAAATTTTGTAATTCGTACCTTTGCACCAAAGTAAACAACAGCAATGACAATACCAAAATTAAAATTTGGACAAAACATTTTATTGAGCATTATCATATCGGTATGCTTGGTGACCATAATTCATTTTTCAAAAAGTATTTATATTTCACTCTTATTTATTGTCTTTTTTTCGTTGTTTTATGGTTTGTTGGAGCCTAAAAAAGGTTGGGTTTTGGCAATTGTTCAAATTGTAACCATTATTGCGGCCTATTGGTTATTGCAACTAGCAAATTATCAAGCTTTAAAGCCTGACGAAGCCGTTTTTGTTACGCATGTGAGTTTTTTTCCTTCCTTGGCAGCCAGTTTTTTAACGAGTTTCCTTTTCAATACGTCCAAGGACTGACTTCATTGCTTTTTCTAAAATAAGAAAATCAAGGATTTCGTTAGCTACATAAACCAAGCCTAGAGACATGGGCCGGGTGTAGTGTATTTTATTGAGGCGATAAGCCTCTTTAGTTCTTCTTTTAATGGTATTGCGGTCGATGGCATTTTTGAATTTCCGTTTTGAAACTGAAATCAAAACTTGAGGTAGTTGTTCTGGAATTTCAATGTCTGTTTCTTCGGTTGAATAAATAACCTTGTAAGGATAAATTAAAAATGAGTGATTGCTAGCTGATGTACGGTCAAAGAGTGCCGAAATCACCTTTTTGCTTTTTATCCGCTCTTTTTTGCCGAAACTAAACTTTTTGTTCACTGAGGTATATATGAAAAAAGCCGCATTAAGCGGCTAATATCTTAAAAAAATGTAAAACCTCAAATCTTATTTGTGAGATTTCTCATCCGAAACCGATAATTTAGCTCTACCTCTAGCACGACGAGCAGTGATTACTCTTCTTCCGCCTGGAGTAGACATACGCTCACGAAATCCGTGTTTGTTGGCACGCTTTCTATTTGATGGTTGGAATGTACGTTTCATATCCTTTTTCTATTAATTTTCTATTAATTTTGTTCCTCAATCCTGAATTGGACTGCAAAGGTATCAAATATTTTTTAATAAAAAAAACTCCCGTTCTAATGATTCAATACTTTTTTTCATTTCTTCCCGAAAATAACCTTGTCGATATCAGGATTTTGATACCAAAGGTACAAGAAAAGAGTTTGGAACTGCACTTACCCATGTGGCGGCCAGGTAGGTATCAATTGCAGAATTTCGCCAAAAACGTATTGAATTTTAGTAGTAGAGAGCAAGATGGTGAAAAACTTGAATGGCGAAAATCTCAAAAGAACGTTTGGCATGTGGAAGACACCAGTGGTAAAAACGTAGAAATTCGATATCAATATTTTGCTAAAGAGCTGAATGCCGGCTCAAGTTTTGTCAACAGGAACTTTGTTTACATTAACCCAGTTAACCTGTGTTTGTATCTAGCCAAATTGCTGAATCAAACTTTTGAAGTAAATATTGATCGACAAGGTCTCGAATGCCACTACTCTGGTGGTTTAGAGGCCATTTTTCAAGAAAATACTTTGAAGCTTCATCCAAAAGATTTTCACCACTTTTTTGATTCACCTTTCATTCTTTCAAAAGGTATTTTTCATGAAAGATTTAAAGTGGGGGAGGTTTCGTTTCATGTTTGGATTGAAGGGGTTTTCAAGATTGATAAGGATAAGTTAATCAACGATTTATATAAAATTGCGGAATCGCAAGTTCAGCTTTTTGGCGAATTTCCTGAGAAAGATTATCATTTTATGCTGATTGTTCCAGAAGCGACGTATTACCATGGAGTGGAGCACCGCAACTCCACTATGATGGTTTTGGGAGAAAACGGGGTTTTGCCAGAGGCTTATTACAAGGACCTTCTCGGATTAGCGTCCCACGAGCTTTTTCATACATGGAATATCGCTAAAATTCGTCCCAAAGAACTACTTCCCTATGACTACGGAAAGGAAAATTACTTTGAGACTTGTTTTGTTGCGGAAGGCTTCACAACCTATTACGGCGACAAAATACTATTTGAAAGTTGCGTGATAAGCCATGAGGAGTATCTTTACGAACTAGAAACCACTTTTCGCAGGCATTTTGAGGAGGCCGATTATGCTTCGCAATCACTTCTAGAAAGCAGTTTTGATCTTTGGGTGGATGGCTATGAAAAAGGTACGCCCAACAAAAAGGTAAGTGTTTACAGCAAGGGGGCCATTGTGGCTCTAATTTTGGATTTGAAAATTAAACAGAAATTCAAGGGGAAAAGGTCTTTGGATAATGTCATGAGGTTGTTGTGGTTAAAGTTTGGTAACATGAAGCGAGGGTATACCTACAAGGATATTCAGAAAATAGCGGAGCAAGTTTATGGAGGGTCTTTGAGAGAATATTTCGAAATAGCCATTGAAGGCAATGGTTCTATCTTTGAATACACCAACGCACATTTGGCATTTTTAGGTTTGCGGCTGATGTGGATAGAGGGCAATTGCTGCCTCAAGGCTTTATAATTTCGCATTATCTAGCAAAATGGCACTAAAAAAGTGGTCTTTTGGAGTATATTTCGAATGGCTTAAAGTTAATTTGTTTCAAACACTTGCATATTAATAGATTATTTTTTAGTATCTTTGCAGCTGTATTTGTTTTAGATACTACATTTTAGATACATTATTGTTTTTTTATGAGTAAACTGCGTATTTTATACATCTCCTCCGAAATTGACCCCTTTTTAGAAATTTCAGAAATCGCCTCTTTGTTAAGGAAACTCCCACAGGAAATGCAGGAAAGAGGCATGGAGATAAGGATACTTATACCACGATTTGGGCTGATCAACGAAAGAAAACATAGACTTCACGAGGTGGTACGTCTTTCGGGAATCAATATAAGTATCGGCGAAGAAGAAAAACCATTAATTATCAAGGTGGCATCTATTCCTTCTGCTAAACTACAGGTTTATTTCTTAGATAACGAAGATTATTTCCAAAGGAAAACTGTCTTTACCGACAAAACCGGCAATTTCTACGACGACAATGACGAGCGTGCAATTTTCTTCTGTAAAGGAGCGTTAGAAACAGTGAAGAAACTTGGATGGGCTCCAGATATAGTTCATTGTACAGACTGGATGACTGCGTTGATTCCTTTGTACTTAAAAACTACTTATAAAAACGACCCTATTTTTAAGAACACCAAAACCATTTTTACGGTATACAACAATGTCTTTGAACATAAATTCACCGACGATATGTTTCCAAAAGTTAAAATGATGGATATAAGCGATGAAAACTTAGCCAATCTTAGGTCTCAAGATTTTCTCGGTTTCATAAAAATTGGATGTCAGTATGCAGATGTAGTTGTTACCGCAAACCCATCTTTGAATGATTCAATAAAAAATGCGTTGAACGAAACGGCCGACAGACAAATTGATTCTTTTATTGATGACGAAAACTCCGCTGAAACATTCTTTAACCTTTACACGGAGCTGGCAGATTGATTATTTTATGAAAAAAATTCTTATTGACTTACGGAAATTGAGCTTAGTGCTTCTTACAGTTCTTTTCTTTTCTTGTGAAAATCCATCAGATATTGGTTTTGATTTCGACGGTAATGCTAACGCCACAGCAGTATTTACTGATACCTTGAGTTTGGATGTTTCCACTATTATTTCTGATTCTGCGGTTAATGGCAAGTCTAGTTATATCCTTGCAGGTATGGTTAATGATCCGGTTTTCGGTTTAATCAAGGCATCTTCCTACTTTCAGCCATCATTGGTGACTTATGTTACCAGAACAGGCACTACTGCTTTAGATACTTTTCGGGTTAAAGCAAACCCGATAGCGGATTCCTTAAGGCTTAGAATTGTAAACTCAGGTTTGACTTATGGTGATACTGTTACCCGTAGTTTCTATAATATTTACAGGCTTAAAAGTCCTATGAATTACACTAAAAACTACAACGGCAACGAAAGTTTGGCGTATGAAGAGGTATCATTGGCAAGATTTGGAATAAATTCAAAATCGTTTGTGAGTGAGTCAAATACAAAAATTGCGGTATTTATAAACCTGCCAAAAAATATTGCTCAGGAAATTCTAAATGCGGCACCAACGGCTGGTGCTGAAAATTCTAAATTCTCTGCTGCGATTAGGGGTTTTGCTATTGTACCAGAGGGGACTAATAAAGCTGTCTATTCGTTCATAACTGGCCCTTTGAGTGCATCCACTAGCACTTTGGTTGCCAATTGGCATTATGAAGGTGATACAACCAAATATAATTATGCATTTGATCTAAATGGCCCACGTCATTCTTCTATTGATTTTGACAGAAGCGGTTCTGTGTTGTCAGAGTTATCGAAATCGAAAAATGAGATAAGTACTAAGTTGACTGGCAATACGTCTTTCGTGCAGGGGGGAAGCGGTATAAGTACTAAAATAGACTTCACGAAAGTTAAAAACTTAGGGTCAAATATAAGGGTTAGTAAAGCTATTTTGGAATTTAAATTGAAGTCTGAATCAATCAACGCTTTGCATCCTAAGGTGGTGAATTATGTTTTGGCGGAAGTTGGAGCCAAGAATCAGCAAACCAGGAATAGTTCGAATTCTTTGAACTATCTGACCCCCCTTGGCAGCGATCTCGCAGGGGTGGTGTATTCTCTGGTAGATTCCACTAATACGATAAACATGGACATCACGAATTTCCTTCAGAAATTCACAAACAAAATAAGCGGCTCCAATAGTCTAATGATAATGCCTGCTGCTGTAATAGCCTCTGGAAGTGGACTACTGGCAGGTGACAATCTTCGAAGGTCGGTTTTTTTAAAACCAAAACTAAAAATATACTATACAAAAT
>CAMCYZ010000134.1 GCA_945885545.1 Spirosoma fluviale | reverse complement strand
AAAAGCAGCGGAATTGGCTGGTTCGCAAGATATTATTTTGGTAGCTGGCAAAGGCCACGAAACCTATCAAGATATTAAAGGAGTAAAAAGCCATTTTGATGATAAAGAAGAGTTGGGCTTGGCTTTTGGTGCGTAAAACCACAATTAGATTCTTATTAATTTTAAAATTCAAACAAAAAATATGATACATACCATGCGTTGGTTTGGTCCAAACGACCCCGTAAGTTTAATGGATATTCGTCAATCTGGCTGCAGTGGAGTGGTTTCAGCCCTGCACCAGATAGCGGTTGGCGACGTTTGGGCAGAAGCCGCTATTCTTGAAAGAATTTCAATTATCGAAAAAGACAACGATAAATTTTCGGAACTACAATGGTTGGTAGTTGAAAGCCTGCCTGTGCACGAAGACATCAAAAAAGGACTACCGTCAAGAGAAAATTTTATTGAAAATTATAAGACTTCATTGCAAAATTTAGCAAAATGCGGAATAAAAACCGTTTGCTATAATTTCATGCCAGTGCTGGATTGGTCTAGAACAAAACTTGACTATACCATGCCCGACGGAGCAAAAGCCTTGCGGTTTGTTTGGACTGATTTTGCTGCTTTTGATTTGTTTATTCTGAAAAGGCCAGGTTCTGAAAACGCATATAGCGAGGAAACTAAAGTTGCTGCTAAAGCGAGATTTGAGTCTATGAACGAGGCCGAAAAAGCTGAATTGCAAAATACTGTTCTTTTGGGTTTGCCTGGTTCCATGGAGGCGTTTCATTTGGAGACTTTTCAAGGACTTTTGAATAATTATGCTCATATTGGAGCTGACGAGTTAAGAGCAAATTTGCATTATTTCATATCTAAAGTAGCTCCTTATGCACTGGAATTGGGTATAAATCTTTGTATTCATCCGGATGATCCGCCTTTTCCTCTTTTGGGATTACCGAGGGTGGTGAGTACGGAGGAAGATTTAGAAATGCTCATGAATGCCTCTCCGGTGAGAGCCAACGGAATAACTTTTTGTACAGGTTCGTTGGGTGTGAGAGCCGACAACGATTTGGCAAAAATGGCCAAAAAGTTTGCAGATAGAATTCATTTTGTACATTTACGCACCACCAAGCGTGAGACGGCATCTGACACCTTGGTATTTCACGAAGCCGCTCATTTGGCAGGTGATGTAGACATGTATGGTGTTATTTCAGAGATTCTCAAAGAAGAAAAACGCCGAATTGGGCAGCCTGATGCTCAAATACCGATGCGACCCGACCACGGTCATCAAATATTGGACGATTTACAAAAATCTACATATCCGGGTTATTCGGCTATTGGCCGACTTAAAGGACTAGCTGAAATCCGAGGGATGGAAATGGCTATTGGTAGGCATTTGGCAGAGTGAGAAATTATATTTTCTCACTCAAGGCTTCTCCTTCAAAAAGAATACCTTCCCAGCCAAATTTTATGAAATTTCTAATGTTTTGATGGTCAGTTCCTGCGGGATTTTCTAAAACGTCTTTTCTGTAATAATCTCCAAAACAAGCGAGTGTTTCTTCTTTGGTTAAATTTTGGTTTTTCGCAAAAGAAAATACTTTGCATGAGCCATTGTTTTGGTTTGCTTCATTCATAGTTTCACCGTTTTTAAAGGCCGTTGGAGTGAAATTGTAGTTGGCATCTACGGTTTCTATAATTTCTGAAAACTGAATGTTCTCTGCTTGCGTTTTGATTTTTTGCACTAATTCTTTTACTGTCATTTTTCTTTTTTTGTTAAAATATGATTTAAAAAGCTGTTTCTCTTTTGAAAAACAGCACTATTTCTTTTGTACTTCCATGGTGCGAATTGGTTTCAACGGCCGAGACCATTTCCCAGCCTTCTTGGCCTAAATCGTTCAATTTTGAGGTGAGATTTACATCGTTTACCTTCGGATCCCAAAAGCCCTCTTGGGTGGTTTTGATTACTTGGTATTCGTATTTTTTCATATGTTTGTAATTTACCGCTAAGGCACAAAGACGCAAAGAAATAATCATTTCTCTGTGGATCTAAAATCTTAGTCATGAATGTTTCATATAATTATAAGTTTTAAAATGCTTTTTTTATGTCTGTTTGTGAAAATTGTTACTTAGTTATTACACAAAGCTTCACGAAGGTTTCACAAAGTTCCACAAAGAGTTTGTCAATTTTTCTGTTTAAAATAGGCTAAAATTTCATATTTCTTGAAAGTTTTTACCTTCTTGGTTTTTATGGTTTTTGTGTTTGGTTTCTCCTATTATTTGTTTGGTATATATGCTGTTGTGGCCTGAAAATAAGTAAGCTGTAACTACTGCAAGGGCTATATATACGGCCGAATCGGCTCCAAAAAGCTCTATGCCCAACATGATACAAGCCAATGGCGTGTTGGTGGCTCCAGCAAAAACTGAAACAAATCCCATACCTGCCAAAAGATCTATTGGCAGTGGTAGAACATAAGCCAATGCATTGCCCAAAGTGGCTCCTATGAAAAACAAAGGCGTAACTTCACCACCTTTAAAACCTGCTGCTAAAGTCAGAATGGTAAGTGCCATTTTTAAAGCAAAATCATAGTATGGCAAGGCTTCGGTAAACGATTCTAAAATAGTAGGAATACCCAAGCCAAGGTATTTTGTGGAGCCAATTAACCACACCATAATTGCCACAATTATTCCCCCAAAAAATGGTCGTAAAGCTGGAAATGAGATTTTAGATTTAAACAAGTCCCCAACTTTGTGAATAGATTTGCTAAATACCGCAGCACATATTCCAAAAACTATTCCAGATAATATGCTGTACAAAAGAGTTTTAATATTTAACTCTGGAATATTTATGATGCTATAATGTGTGTGTTTGGCTTGCCACATATTTGTAACAAAGTCTGCCAGAATAGCCGCCAAAAATGCTGGGAAAATGGCACTGTATTTGATTTTACCTGTTTTTTGAAATTCTAAAGCAAAAATAGCACCTGCCAAAGGCGTACCGAAAACCGAACCGAAGCCCGCAGCAACTGCCGAAATGAGCAATGTTTTTCTGTCCTCCTTCGAAAGTTTGAGTGGTGTACTGAGTTGGTCACTTAAAGAGCCGGCCATTTGAAGAGCTGTGCCCTCTCTACCAGCCGAACCTCCAAAAAGATGCGTAATTATGGTCCCGACATATACAAAAACCGCCATTTTTAGTGGAATGTTTTTTTTGGGTTCATGGATGTTGTCTATCAATAAGTTATTTCCCGCTTCCACATCTTTACCGAAGTATTGATACATTAAACCTACGGCCAAGCCGGCTATGGGTAAAAGCGAAACAAGCCAAAGGTTTGCTTCTCGTAAACTTGTAACATAATCTAGCGAAATCAAAAATCCAGCAGATGCCGAACCAGCCAATGTGCCAATCAAACCCGATATAAACGTCCATTTTAATACATAGGGAAGTGCAGGATATTTATTGAAAAATCCTGAGATTGAAGCTAAAAATATTTTATCGTCAGGCATTTGTATTCGATGTGTTCAAATTCACAATAGAATTGAAACTTGAAATATTAGTTTTTGCTCAAATACAAATTTAGTGCTTTCATGCAGCAAGAAAAAGCAAAATGCAATTTTATGACTTAAGCGTTAGGAGAACAGCAAAATCAATCGCCAATATTTCGTCCGTGGGTATTTTTGATAATCAATTGTAACAAACTCGGCGTTAATTTCATGCCTCGTATCAGCAAATCTGTCATGATGGGATTGCCGAAAAGCCTTTGGACAGTTCTGCCAACTAGCAGCCGTGTCGCAAAGTTTTCATTCCACTTTTTTGGATAACTTTCTTTTAAATTTTCACCTGATTCAAGCAAATTGTGCAAAAGATAGGCTCCGTGAAACGCCATACTCATGCCATTTCCGCACAGCGGAGCTATCATGCCTGAGGCGTCGCCGAGCAGTGGAATTTCTCTTTCGAACTGCCCTTTTTTCTCAAAGCTTATTTGTGAAATAACCTCTGGTTGAGTCCAAACCTTTTCTGAGTTTTTGAATATTTTTCTGAGAAAAGGATTTGTTGAAAGGATATTTTCTTCCATCAGATCTATGTTATTGTGGGATTTTTTAAGATTAGCTTTGGTGGTCATATAACAAAGGCAATACAAGTCGTTTTCAATGGCTGAAATACCACAATAACCATCTGAGAAATTGTGCAATGCTATTTTGTCTTTTGGAAAATCAGTTTTGATATGATACTTTACGCCAACATACTGATTCAGCGAAGTCCTGTTTTCAGCAATAAAAGGCCGTTTCCAATCTACATCGAGGTTTGATCTTTTTCCAAAACTCCCCACGGCCATTTTGCTTTTAAAGACTTCATTTTCCGTAAAGACTTCAAACTCATTTCCGGTTTTAATTATATCTTTTACTTTGGTATTTTCAAAAAGTTGCACACCTAGTTTTTTTGCGATTTGTGCCAATTCAAAATCCAACTTGTATCTACTTACGCCAAAGCCACCGAGGTCGAGTTTAGTTTCTAATGATGTGCCACTGGGCGATGTAACCTGAAGATTTTTGATGATTGGCAGGTTCATCTGACTTAAAGGTAAACCTAAACTTTCCAGAAAACCCCATGATTCCAAACTTATGTATTCACCACAAACTCTGTGAAATGGGTAGGTGTTTTTTTCGAATAAAATTACTGACTTGCCAGCCTGAACCTGTAAAATAGCGAGACTTAGTCCAGCCAATCCGCCTCCTGTGATGGCTATGTCGTATATTTGCTCGTTATTCATTTCTTGACCACTATTAAATGTCTAAACGCCCAGCACCAAGAGATGCTATAATTTTCGATTCTGGCTTTTTTGAGAAGAATTTCCCACTCTTTTTTTGTAAATCCACGTTGAACGCTCAGCGGTGCATCATTTTTAACCAGATAAGATTTGGAGAATAATTTTGTCAGAAATTTTATGGAAAAATGAGCCAACCCATGTCGGTGTAAATCACCAATAAAGAAGCCTTTTGTTGAATTTTTGTTCATCCATTTGAGCATTTCTACAAGCGATTCGTCATCGAAATGGTGGCAGAATAAAGAATTGAATATCAGGTCGTAAGTTTTCTCAGGCTGATGTTTTTTATAGTCTTCTTTTATCCAAAATATTTCTGAATCAAGCGAGCTGCTGTAGGCAATACACACTTCTTTTATATCCAGTCCGGCATATTCATTTTCTGGAAAATTTTTCTTCAGCATCATCAGGTTATCACCACCACCTGAGCCAATTTCCAGTATTTTATGGTTTTCTTTTCCAAATCGTTTTAAGCCTTTTTTGATAACATCGTGGCCACCCAAATAGGTATTTATAAATTTTAATTCCTTCAGGTTTTGAATCAAATCTGCTTCTGAAATTTCATCGGCATCTAGCAATTCTTTTTGATAGCTTTTCTTCATAAACTATTCAATATTAGGCTTTCCATGGTTATTCCGGGCCCGAAACCAGCCACGAAAGTCAGGCCCGATTTCTGTTTTTTTATTTTTTCTAATATAAAAAGTAAAGTACAAGACGACATGTTTCCGTAATTTTTTAATACTTCGTAAGACTCCGAAATTGCTTCTGAACCAATACCCAGAGATTTTGCCGTAACATCTAGTATTTTTCTGCCTCCTGGGTGTATCGCCCAGTTTTGTATTTCATTTTTCTCTTTGTTGTTTTTGCTTAAGCTAGTTTCTACAAAATCTGCAATATTGTCCTCTATCAAAGATGGTACTTCCTGTTTCAGGCTCATCAAAAAACCATGTGAACTGATGTGCCAGCCCATACTTTCTTGGCTTTCGAGGAAAAGTTTGGAATAAAATCCCTCCAGCTGCATTCCTTTGTCGGAGTTCTCTACCAAACAACAGGCTGCTCCATCGCCAAAAAGTAAATTGGAGGTGATAAAATCTATTTTATTTTCTTTCTGAAAATGTAGGGTGCAGAGTTCTACCAAAACTATTAAAACCTTAGCTTTGGCGTCACTTTTACAAATGGCATCTGCTTGTTTTAAGGCATGAATGGCGGCGTAACATCCCATAAAATTCACTGAGGTTCGGTGAATATCTGTGGGTAATTGAAGGGCCTGCACCAATTCTACGTCTAGGCCAGGTGCCGACATACCGGTGCATGAAACACTTATCAAATGTGTAATATTTTGTGATAAATGTAGGTTGCCGAAAGTATTTTCAACAGCTTTTAGTGCCAACGGAAGTGCCGTTTCTTGATATTTGTCCATTCTTTGCTCTATGCTTGGGAAGGGCTCTAATTCCTCGTTTTTGGAGAAAAAAACTCTTTCTGAGGCCGCACAACTGTAGTCTGGAATGACCGAATATCTCGTTTCTATGCCCGAACGAGCATACATCAAACCCATTTTTCGCTTGTCAGTTGGGCTGCCATCGTTCATTTTGAGCATAAATTGTTGAATAGTTGATTGTTCGTTTTTAAAGTCTGGAACGGCCGTGCTTATGTGTGTTATACTACTCATTTGTTGTATTTTTTGCGAAAATATTGGTTTATTTAAATCTGCTTGTCGGTAAAAAGACAAACTCTGAAAATCGTTATTTGTTTATGACATTAAGGCATTGATAATAAAGCAAAAATTTAGTAAAAGTGACGCCATTAAGTTCAAAATCATCGTGTATTTGAAGTTTGCTTCTTCGGGTTTTTTCCACACTTTAAGAAACCAGTAGTTCATAAAAACGGCTATTGGAAAACTGAATGCAACAAAACGAGTGAAATCATTTTGTTCCAAAAAAAAGAAAGAGCAAGCCAAAGCCAATGAAAAGAAAGTGATACAGAAAATGAATGTACCTCGAATTCCGAGTAGAATGCTCATGGTTTTGTCACCATTTTTGGTGTCTTCTTCGTGCTGATAAACCTGTGTAATGGGGTAAACTGCCCAAAGAATCAAAGCTGACAATAAGGACCCTAGCCAAATAGGTGCGTTGGATAGATTTTTTGCTTCCAAAAAGTTCGTGATGTTAAGATTTTGCCCAAAAGTGTACACCATCATAAATACCAATGCTCCTTGAAACAAACCGACCACGAGCCAACTTAAGACCGGGTATTTTTTCAAACGAATGCTCGGGTGGCTATATAAACGACTAACCGTAACATAAAACAGTACCAATATCCCAAACCACGTCCCTACCATAAGTATAGATAAAATCACGCCCAATGCGTCAAAAATATTGGCTGCATACCAAAGATTGATGTCCACCTTTGGAGGGTTTTTGAGACCTCCAATGCTACCTTCGTCTTTGTCAAAATAGCTATTGAAAGCATTGGAAGCGGGGTAAATGAAGATATGCAGGATTACGAAAATCCATAAGTTATTCACAAAATCACCATCGACTTGCTGGCTGATAGCTAGCCAGTAAATGGGCATCAGAAACAACGAAAACGGAAATCTAAGGTGTAAAAGAATGTCTTTTTTGGTCATTGCTATTTCTATTTCGAGGTAATTTAGGAAGATATACGTTGATATGATGTAATTGGTTTCAAAAAGTTTCTATTTCTGAAAGTATGATTTTCTTTGAAAGATTGATTTGAGTTCTTTTTTAGAATTGGCACAGCATTGTTTACACCAAATTTTATAATTTTGACAAAATATAATTTCACAGAATGAAAAAACTCATATTCACACTCATTTTTCTCAAGTCTGTTTCAGCATCTGCCCAAATAGACCTCCGAAATACCCTTGAAGAATATCTCAAAGTGGTAGAAAGCAAGGATGCGGAAAAGGTAATGAATTATATGTATCCTAGGTTTTTTGACTTGTACCCGCGTGATTTGATGGTTAAGACTTTGGATTCATCTTTGAAAGATCCTTCACTCGAAATTTTGTTGATAGACTCTAAACTTTTGGATATTTCACCGTTGAAAACAGCAGATTCAGTAACTTATGCCAAGGCAGATTACTCTTTTGTGATGACCATGAAATACTTGATTTCAGACGAAAATCCACCTCCTGCCGATGAAGTAATCACTATGACTACCAATATATTCAAGGAAATGTATGGAGCAGACAACGTGACGTTTGATCTAGAAAATAAGAAATTCAGGATTTTTGCAAAGAAAGAAATGCTAGCTTTGAAAACGCCATCCTTGAAGGATTGGAAGGTTCTCGGCATTGAAGAAAATATGAAATCCGTACTTAAAAAAATCCTTCCAGAAGCACTAATGGCCGATTTGTAGAGATATTTCTGTGCCGAGATTAATGTTTTCTTTTTGTATTGGGCTATTTTGTTCAGAATTATTTCTTCTTTAAAATCAAAGCATTCACAATCGTCACCACTAAACCAACTGGTAATATTTCCGCAAAAGTGATTGCAGAAAATGAAACATTCTTGACTTAGTCTTTGGACACACTGAGAAATGACTATTTCTTAGCGTCTTTGTGCCTTAGCGGTAAATTATAAACATCTGAAAGTACATTATAAAATGCTCGACTTCACATCAATTCAATTTATCAAAAATAGTTAGATTTTGGGGAATAAAATCCTTGTTACTGGCAGACGGATAACACGGATACAAGTACCACAGATTTACACGGATTTTGTTATTTAAGAATAGATGGATAGACTACTTTAAAAACTTCCTTAGTTTTGATATTTTGGTGTTTTTGATTCCTAAAGCTATATTATCGGCGTTTAATTTGGCTCCGGCTAAGTTGGTGTGGACGTTATCTTTTGGTGTGAAATATTGTTTTTTAGTTTCTTCAAAACCTAATTTGTCGTAGAAAACGGCTGACAATTCGTGCAAATCTATAAAATGAGCCTTGGTATTTTCGGCCACTTGTCTCGCCCATTTTGGATAATATTCCTCTTGGCGTTTCACTTTGCCGTTTTCAAACTTATTAAAAGGCACTTGTGAGCATACAAATACGTCCACGCCTTTTACCTGGGCTTCCTTGATATACTTGCTCATGTACCAACCAAAACTATGCACTACTTCATGCTTTTTCGTTATCAGATTGTCTATCTCAACAGAATCCATGCCTATGCTTTTTATCGATCCTCTGGCTCTGATGGTATCGTTAATCGCCCAGTCGTCGTTATGTCCAAACTGGATAATCAAGAAATCTCCCCTCTTCATCTTTTTCAAAATCGGCTCCCAACGGCCATCCGTCAAGAAAGTTCGGCTACTTCTGCCGCCTATCGCATGGTTTTCGATATGGATTTTGCTAGAATCAAAATGCTGCCCAATTACGCTTCCCCAGCCCCACATATCATTTTCTCCTTTGCCTTGGCCAGCCTTTACGGTGCTGTCGCCTATGAGGTAGAGGGTGGGTTTGGGCTTTGGGGTGAAGGCGAGAATGAAAGTTATTATGAATGGAAAGACAAATCTTGATATGAATATCTGATTTCTTTTTGAATCCTTAATTTTTCTGCAACACCGTTTATTTAACATTTTTGTTTCGAACAGAATCATAACCGTTATTAAATGCCTTTACCGAATCGTCCCAGTTTACAATAGAATCTATTACAAAAACCGCAATAATTCCTAAAACGAATGCTACAATTTCTCTTTTTGTGATATTTTTCATACGTGCTTATTTAATTGTTTAAAATTTATAGCAGCATAAATATCATTTTCTGTAAGTTCGACAAATTCATTTAAAATATCTTGAATCGTCATTCCAGATGCTAACCACCCCAAGGTGTCATTAACTGAAATACACATTCCTCTTATGCATGGCTTACCACCACGCTTTCCAGGTTCAATCGTTATCACTTGTTTATAAAATCTACCATCACTTAAATATTTTAGTAAATTTAGTATTTTTTTGAAAGAACAAATAAGTCTCTTCAATCAAATGTTTTTGATAATTTTCTTACAGTTCCTCAGAATTATCTTCAAAATTGTAGCATCTCATAATTGGTACTCCTTCCACCAGCTTCCTCTTTTTTTAAAATATCTTTGTTCACCAAATCTTGGATATCTCTCAATGCAGTATCTGTAGAGGTTTTGGTAATTTTCGCCCACTTCGAAGTGTTTAGTTTACCTTCAAAGCCATCAAAAAGTTTATTCAGCATCATTTTTTGTCGATCACTTAAACTGCTAGAAGCATGTATTTGCCAGAAATTGGCTTTTTGCAGAACTTTTGCCAATACAGACTCTGTTGATTTTAAGGATTTTAGTAAGCAATCTAAAAACCATATTAACCAATCCGTGATGTCCAAATCACCCCTTTGGGTTTTTTCCAAGATGTCATAATACGATTTGCGTGCCAATCTTATTTGGGCTGACATACTATAAAATCTTTGCGTGCTGCGGTCTGACCTCGCCAAAAGCATATCTGTCAAAGCCCTAGTAATCCTACCATTTCCGTCATCAAAAGGGTGAACCGTGACAAACCACAAGTGTGCCACTGCTGATTTTATTACCTCATCTGTATCGGGTTCGGCATTAAACCAATTCAAAAATCTTTCCATTTCGGCTGGTAATTTTGAAGAATCAGGAGCCTGGAAATGCACAATTTCTCTACCCAAAGCACCTGAAACCACCTGCATGGGTCCACTGCTGTCTTCCCGCCAATTACCGACCAGTATTTTATACATTCCACTGCGTCCAGAAGGAAACAATGCACTATGCCAGCCGAAAAGCCGGTCAGCCGTGAGTGGTTCAAAACAATTTTGGGTTGCATCCATCATCATATCTACCATCCCATCCACATTTCTATCTGACGGCACAGCACCGGCTAATTCCATTCCTAACTTGCGTGCAATGGAGGAACGAACTTGCTCAGGATTTAGGAATTCCCCTTCAATTTCTGTTGATTTTAAAACATCTAGCGTGAGCGTATCTAGTAATGCTTCATTTTGTAGTTCAAAACCCAACGATTCCATCTTGCCAAGAAGCTTTCCTTGTAAGTGACGTACCTCTCCCAGCCGCTGCGAAAGCAAGGAATCGTCCCAAAAAAAGGATGGCCAGCTTGATTTTTGATGGATATAAATACTCATTCACCGCATAATTTGCGACAAATATGTGTCTTTTTCACTGCATTTGCAAATTAATTGGTGCATTTTTTGCGGGGAATGGGGTGGCTGTTTGCCACATTGTGTAGGCGGATTGGTTCATTTTTGATTAAGTTA
>CAMCYZ010000133.1 GCA_945885545.1 Spirosoma fluviale | reverse complement strand
GGAGAGGAATTATTGTTTCTCCCCATTCAAAAGCATGTCCTGAACCTTCAAAATTACTTTTGAGACTTTCCCAGCCGAATCTCTTATAAATTCAGCGGAACCGTCATAACCAACAACACTAAAGAGATCCTTTTTAGCCGTGGTCTTAAGAGCTGCAGACCCTTGATCGGTTTCCCCAAAAAGCTCACCATCTTTCAAAGAAACAGTCATTGAGGACAAGGCACTGTCGTCAGCAAATTTGTATTTGCCTAGATATTCAGACTTAGCATCACCTTCTTTGACACCTTTTAACTCTGAACCTTGCACTTTCAGAGTCATAGAAATTACCTGACCGCTTCCATCGCGATTAAATACCAAAACGGCATTGTTGTTAGGTTCAGTAAATTCATCTTTATTTTTTGAAGCCAAAATTTCACCCTTTCCAACTCCTTCGGCTTCTGCAAATAGCGTAGTGCCTTCTACACTTACAATAATTTTATCAAAGGGGGCACCCTCAAACTTATAAGCCCCAGAATAATCCAACAAATTGCCGTTCTGAGCACTCACAAACAATGGAAAAGTAAGGAAAAGTACAATTACAAATAGTTTTTTCATCTTTTTGAAGTATTAATATTTAAGGTTTTTAGATAATTTATCCAAATTTATACTTTTGGTTTATTTAAATCTGAATTTGAACAGAAAAATTTTTAAAAAGCATAATTTTGTAAATAAATAAATCAAATTCAAGAATGCCGAAGGTTGTAGAACACTTAGCCAAAGTAAATGACAAACCCGTATTTTCTATTGAAATCATACCTCCCGCAAAAGGTGGAAAAATAGATGAATTGCTCAATGACATTGCCCCTATGATGGAGATTAAGCCTCCATTTATAGATGTTACCTATCATAGAGAGGAGTATTTTTCGGTCAAGTCAGATGATGGCACCACCAAACAAATAAAAACCCGAAAAAGACCGGGAACAGTCGGAATTTGCTCCGCTATCATGCACAAATTTGATGTGGATGCCGTACCTCACGTACTGTGTGGTGGTTTCACGAAAGATGACACAGAAGACTTATTGATAGATTTGAATTATTTGGGAATAGAAAATGTAATGGCACTCAGAGGTGACCATGCCAAGCCATTTAGTACTTTCAAACCCAAAACAGACGGGCATGCTTATGCCGCAAAATTAATTACGCAAATTAAGGACATGAATCATGGAAAATATCTTCATGAAGATGCCGAATACTTGTCTAAGAGCAATTTCTGCATTGGTGCTGCTGCTTATCCAGAGAAACATTTCGAGGCAGAATCGCATGAAATAGACTTTGCCCATTTAAAGGCAAAAGTGGATGCAGGTGCTGAATATTTGGTTACGCAAATGTTTTTTGACAACCAAAAGTATTTTGATTTTGTAAACAAATGTCGTGAAAACGGTATTCAAATCCCTATTATTCCAGGTTTAAAAATTCTTTCAACCAAAAAACAATTAGACATTCTTCCAAAATTATTCTTTTTGGAAATGCCTCCGGAATTCGATAGTGCAGTAAGGCAAGCCAAAGACGATAAAGATGCCCGGGCTATTGGTATTGAGTGGTGTATAGACCAATGTAGAGATTTGATGAAATTTGGAGTACCAGCACTACATTTTTATACGATGAGCAAATCCACCACCACCATGGCAGTAGCGAAAGAAATATTTTAACAAAACAAAGTACTTAAAAGCTAAAAAAGGAGTCTCACGACTCCTTTTTCGGCTTTGATTAAGCTCAAATATTATTTGATATCTTCGAATTCAACTTCAAGATTACTGCCATCTTTAATTGAAACAAGTTCCAAAGCAAAGTTAAGCTCCTGTCCAGCCAACGGATGATTGGCATCCATCAAAACATGATCTTCGGCTATTTCTCTGATAATCACAGGAATGGCTTGTTGACCATCGTGCATATTTAAAGTACCTCCAACCTCTAAAGGAACATCGCTAGGAATACCAGCTTTGTCAAACTTGAAAATCATTTCTTCATTCGCAGGACCGTATGCTTCTTCAATACCAATATGAATATCTTTTTTTTCTCCTATGACCATGCCCATTACTCCATCATCAAATCCCTTAATAACCATTCCACTTCCTACCTCAAACTCCAAAGGCTCTCTTCCTTCCGATGAATCAAATATAGTTCCGTCATTTAAAGTCCCTTTATAATGAAGTGAAACGATATCCCCTACTCTTACCATTTTTATATTTATTTACTTGTTAATATGCCCTTGCAAAAATTACCCTTCTTTCTGATGGTTTACCTGTTAAAACACAAACACCAGTTTGAGCTTTACTGTCCATCGGAATACACCTAATTGTAGCTTTCGTCAATTCCTTAATTTTCTCCTCAGTTTCAGAGGTTCCATCCCAATGGGCCATAAGAAATCCACCTTCTTCAATTTTGGCAGTAAATTCATCCCAACTGTTTACCTCAAAAGTATTTTCGGTTCTAAAATCAAATGCTTTTTTGTAAATATTCTCTTGAATATCATTCAATAAATTTTCAAGATATTGAGCTATGCCGTCAATCGAAACCGTTTCTTTCGAAAGATTATCTCTTCGTGCCACCTCTACAGTGCCACTTTCTAAGTCTCTCATACCAACAGCCACTCTAACCGGCACGCCTTTAAGCTCGTATTCTGCAAACTTCCAACCAGGCCTAGCTTGGTCATCCTTGTCAAATTTTACCGAAATCCCTTTCAATTTCAATTCTTTTAAAATTGGATTTATTTTCTCCGAAATTTGATCCAGTTGTTCATCACCTTTGAAAATCGGAACTATAACCACTTGAATTGGAGCCAATTTAGGAGGTAAAACTAAGCCCAAATCATCTGAGTGAGCCATAATCAATGCACCCATCAAACGGGTACTTACACCCCAAGATGTTCCCCAAACATATTCTAAAGCACCAGATTTATCTTGAAATTTCACATCAAAAGCTTTGGCAAAGTTTTGACCAAGAAAATGTGAGGTTCCAGCTTGAAGAGCCTTGCCATCTTGCATCATGGCTTCTATACAAAGTGTATCTTCAGCCCCTGCAAAACGCTCATTGACCGTTTTCTGACCTTTTACGACTGGTAGTGCCATCCACTCTTCAGCAAAAGTGGCATACACATCCAACATTCTAGCTGTTTCCTCCTCGGCCTCTGTTTTTGTGGCATGAGCTGTATGCCCTTCTTGCCAAAGAAACTCGGCGGTTCTTAAAAATATACGCGTACGCATTTCCCAACGAACCACATTGGCCCACTGGTTTATTAGTAATGGCAAGTCTCTATATGATTGTATCCAACTTTTATACGTATTCCAAATAACTGTTTCTGAGGTTGGTCTAACTATCAATTCCTCCTCAAGCTTAGCATCTGGATCTACTATGACTCCCTTACCATTTGGGTCGTTAATAAGTCTGTAATGAGTCACTACAGCACATTCTTTAGCAAAACCTTCCACATGTGAAGCCTCTTTTGATAAAAAAGATTTAGGAATGAAAAGTGGAAAATAAGCATTGCTATGGCCAGTTTCCTTAAACATATCGTCTAAAGCTCTCTGCATTTTTTCCCAAATAGAAAACCCATAAGGCTTAATTACCATGCATCCCCTTACCGCCGAATTCTCGGCCAAATCAGCTTTTTTGACAAGTTCGTTGTACCACTCTGAATAATTCTCACTACGTTTAGGAAGACCTTTAGACATTTTTCTGTTGTAATTTTAATATAAGAAGTAAAAATTGCATTTTACTTATAAAAACTTTTGTTAATTATTTTGTTAACAACACCCATAATAGTTGCAAAGATAAGTTTTAATATTATTTTTGTAACGAAATATTTCATTAAGAATATTTCAAAAAATAAATTATCTGTAGACGCAACCTTTTGGGGTATTTGGGCGTCTAAGTATATATGATTAGGTACACCTTTTTATCTAAAAAAATTATGAAACGTAAAAGTTCAGTCTTGTTCTTGGGAGCGGTCATTTTTATGGCTTCTTGCACGAATAAATCCATTCCGACCAACGGAGAGAGTGATGACATGTATGCAACTTCGGCCGACGCTGCTCCAGCTCCTATTGTAGCCTCTTCAAATGGCACATTTAACAGAAACAGCAGCGTAAATACGCAGCAATTACCTTATGAAGATGAATTCGATAGAATAGGCAATTCAGAAACTTTGGAAAGCACTGACGATTACTATTCAGAAGACTACATTACTTCTCGTGATTTCAAAAGAAAAGCGAGTCCAAACCCAGGGTATTCTGATGGATACAGTGACGGCTACAGCCAAGGCTGGGTTGACAACTCGTGGTCTCAGCCCATAGCAATGGGATGGAATTCGCCTTTCAACAGATTTGGATTTAATTCTTTCTCGCCATTTAACTCGGGAGTTTTTATGTCCTATGGTTTTGGTGGCGGCTGGGGCATGAATTCTTGGAACAGATTCTCCCCTTGGGGTTTCAACTCTTGGAATAACCCTTGGATGATGGACGCTTGGGCTGTCAATTCATGGGGGTTCAATAACTTCAACTCACCTTGGGGTTTCAATAATTTCTACTCGCCATGGGGTTTCAATAGTTTCCATTCGCCATGGGGTTTCAATAGTTTCAATAACCCTTATGACTTCTACGGTAGAGGCTTTAATAACTACAGACCTTACAATGGCAATCAATCTGTAGTTGCTCAAAACGCATATAGAAACGGAAGTAGAACTTATGGGCCTAGAGAGTCGGGCAGAAACTCTTCGAATTTCAACGATCGGTTTGTGAACAGCAGCAGGCCAGTTGCCTCGGCTTCTAGCGGAAGGACATCCAGCATGGCAAGGAATAATTCGAGCAATGCGAATAATTCAAACGGAGAAAGAGTATTGGCTGACAGAAAAAATGGAAATTGGATAGGAAATACATCCTCCAATAATGCCAGCAATCGTACTACCTATCCAAACGGTAGAACCAATAGTAGCACAGGTGAAACTTATAATTCAAGTAGTAACAGAGCAGCTAGCTATGACTCTTACAATAAATCATCAAATTCTGGGACACGTACTTACAACTCAAGGAGTTCTAGCTTAAACAGTACATCTCAAGGAAATACCTACACGCGTCCGTCTTCAAGTAGGGCTTCTTCCAATAACTCCTATAGTTCACCTAGTTACGACAGGAGCTCATCAACTTATTCTTCTCCTAGTAGAGGTTCAAGTTCTAGTAGCAGTTCGAGCTCAGGTGGCTCTTCCAGAGGAAGTAGCGGCGTATCGAGTTCAGGTGGCGGCTCTTCAAGAGGACCAAGATAATTTTGATAAATAAAAACTCAATTTTATACCCCGCTGATAAACCAATTGTTGTTGGCGGGGATTTTTTTATCCTTTTTTTTAAATACAACACGATGAAAAAGTTAATTTTTGGAGCACTTACATTTGCTTTAGGCGTATCTTCTTCAGTAGCACAATTGTCATTGAATGGCCATTTTTATGGTGAAGATGCCTTGAGATTCTATTCTTATGGTAACTATGGTTCAGCAAGGTCACAAGGAATGGGTGGAGCATTTACAGCTTTAGGTGGTGACTTGAGTAGCTCATATATAAATCCGGCTGGCTTAGGTTTTTACAATAAATCCGAATTTACAATAAGCCCAATTTTTACAACAACCAATACTACATCCAATTATATTGCTAACTCTACTAAACTGAGTGCTTCCAACATGGGCATTGGTCAAATTGGTGTCGTTTTCAGTAATAGAGGAGTTGGAACTCGTAAAAAAAGAACCGCATGGAGCATTTCATACAATACATTAGCGAACTTCAACAATGACTTTTCATATAGCGGGTCGAATAAAAGGAGTTCCATGTCAGATTATTTCGCTGAAAGAGCAACCCAAAGAGGCATAAGTTCGGAAGCATTGAATGATGAATTTAACACCACTACTCGACTGGCTATGAATACCACTTCCCTAGCCTATCAAGCCTTTTTAATTGACCCAATTCAGGGTGGCGAATATATAGCGTCAGAGCTTTCAAGCCCGGTCAATCAAAAAGGGAATGTATCAGAAAGCGGTAACCTTGGACAAATAAACTTGGGGTATGGCATAAACTACGACGACAAAACTTATGTTGGAGCCTCATTGGGAATTCAGAATCTAAACTATACCCAAATAACTGACCTAACGGAGTCATTTCCTAACGGACAGATTTTCAATGGTTTTACATTTGGAGACGAACTCTTTGTAAAAGGTACGGGCATAAATTTAAATGTTGGCGTAATAATGAAAGTTAGCAATAATATCAGATTAGGGGCAAATATTACGAGTCCAACTTCTATGATAGTAAATGAAACGTACACTGCGTATATTGCTTACGACCAAAAGCCAAATACTTTTGAATCAGACGAGCAAGAGTTATCTACAATGCCAAATGATTTCAAATACAGAATTTCTTCTCCGCTAAGAGCTAACTTCGGAACCTCCATTTTTCTGCCAAAAAAACTTGGCGTGGTAAGTATCGAAGCCGAGTATGTGGGCTATAACATGATGAATATCAAAGACAAAGAAGACAATAGATGGTCAACTGACCAGAAAAGAGGTATTCAAAGCGAATTCAAAGATGTTGTGAATATCAAAGTTGGTAGCGAATTAAGATTTGGTGTGGCAAGGCTTAGAGCAGGATTAAACTTCTTGG
Organism: Spirosoma fluviale; assembly: GCA_945885545.1. Taxonomy (GTDB): domain Bacteria; phylum Bacteroidota; class Bacteroidia; order Cytophagales; family Spirosomataceae; genus Leadbetterella; species Leadbetterella lacustris. The sequence goes on along the minus strand of CAMCYZ010000133.1, from coordinate 4,485 downwards.
GAGATCCTAGAAAAAATAGCGATGCCTTTAACACAAGTTCCACTCTTATAGGAACACTCGGTGCGGGAATAAGAAATAATAGGTTCTTTGCAGACGTTTCTTACTCAAGAATTTCAAGAGACTTTGCTTTTACGCCTTACAATCTCAGCACCGAAACCGACTTTGAATCTGCCACACTAAACCAATCAAAAGGTATTGTTGGAATAAGTTTTGGCACGTTTTTCTGAAAACGAAACATATAAAAAGGCGGCTTTAAATTCATAAAGCCGCCTTTTTTTTACAAACCTTTAAGCCATCACACTACCATTTCTTTTCAAAATCTCCTCTCGAGAAGTACTTTTCGATAAAGCAATACATCAAAATAAAGAAGTATCTACTCCCCATTTCTCTTATTTTTAGCTTTGATTCTCCATACTTTCTATTTGTCCATGAGTTAGGCACCACAGCAAAACTAAACCCTCTGATAATAGCCTTCAATGGTAACTCAATGGTGAGATTAAAATGTGGAGACAAAAAAGGCTTTAATCCTTCTATTGTATGCCTTTTATAAAGCTTGAAGGCATTGGTCGTATCATTATATTTAATATTCATAACGACCCTAATAATGGCATTGGCAACCCTATTTATTACTTTTTTCATTGTAGGATAATCAATCGTTTTTCCTCCTTTCATGAATCGACTACCGAAGACACAGTCAAAGTTTCCTTTAATCATAGTTTCATAAAACTTTACGAGGTCATGCGGAGAGTCTGATAAATCTGCCATCATAACGGCCACACAATCTCCCGAAAAACGTTCAAGACCATACCTTACAGCATAACCGAAACCATTTGGACCTAAGTTAGTGACATAATTCAGCGAAGAGTACTTTAACTTGAGTGATTCTAATACATCCTTGGTATTATCCATAGAATTGTCATTGACCACCAAAATCTCGTAGATTATCTGTTTTTGTGAAAGTACAGACACCAACTCTTCGATGGTTTCACCAATAGATTCTGCTTCGTTATAAGCAGGAATGACAATACTTAGCTTCACTTATTTTTTGGGTTTATTGAAAAAAGCTTATTTCAGTTTTATTTGCTGAGAAAAAATCTGCTCCAGAATATCGTTTAAGTCATATTTATAGCTCCATTCTGGGTAGTGATTCTTGAACTTTGACACATCCGAAATATACCAAATATGATCACCGATACGATTATCTTCGGCATAGCTAAAGTTCATTTTGTTACCAGTAATATGTTCGCAAATCTCTATAGCCTCTGCCATAGAGCAATTAGAATGACGTCCGCCACCAGCATTATATACTTCTCCCTGACGAGGATTCATATAAAAATGATAAAACATATTTACAAGGTCATAAGAATGGATGTTATCTCTCACCTGCTTTCCTTTATAACCAAAAACTGTATAATGGTTACCCGTTACGGCACATTTCATCAGATAAGACAAAAAGCCGTGGAGTTGAGTACCAGAATGATTAGGTCCTGTAAGGCAACCACCTCTAAATACCGCCACATTCATACCAAAGTACTTACCATATTCCTGTGCTAATACGTCGGCAGCAACTTTTGAAGCACCAAAAAGCGAGTGCTTGGAGTTGTCAATGCTCATACTTTCGTCAATACCATGTTCAAAATAAGCATGATCTTCTGAAATCTCCCAACGCTTGTCATGCTCATACAGAGGCAGATAATTTGGAGTATCGCCATAAACTTTGTTTGTGGATGTAAAAATAAACACCGCCTTCGGAGAATATAACCTTGTAAGCTCCAACATATTAAGCGTACCGTTGGCATTGATAGTAAAGTCAGTCAATGGTTCTTTGGCTGCCCAGTCGTGGCTTGGCTGTGCTGCTGTATGTATAATAAGCTGAATATCAACACCATATTGCTCAAAAACAGTTTTTAAAGCCTCATTATTTCTGATATCAATTGCGTGATGTCTGTAGTTCTGAATACTTTCTTCCAATTCATTCTTACTTCTTTCAGTAGAAGCATCTTTGCCAAAAAAATAGGCCCTTTGGTCGTTATCTATACCGACAACTAAATCCATTTTGTCCGAAAAAAAACGTACGGACTCACTTCCTATTAAACCAGCAGAACCAGTAACTATGGCGACTTTCATATTTTACTTTAAAATGTTTTCTAATTGTTTTTCGTTTTTGACTATCCACTGATGAATATCCGCTAAAATCTCATTTACTGTTTTTTTAGGAGACCAGCCAATTTCACGCTCGATTTTAGAATTATCAGTAATATAGATTCTCAAATCAGCGGGTCTATTTTCTTTTTCAGACCCTATAGCTATTTTGTTTCCAGAAATCTGCTCACAAATTTTAGTCATCTCCAACAAAGACACGCTACTTTTCTTCCCACCACCTGCATTGTATATTTTACCGGTAAACTTTGTAATGTTATGAATTTGTATATCTATCAAATCTATCAAATCCTCAACATGAAGAATGTCACGGACCTGCTTACCAAGTCCTCCATAACCTATATATTTCAATGACTGCTTCCAAAAATGCTTAGCCATCCAAAGTGTTACCACGCCTTGATCTGTCTTCCCCATTTGTCGAGGCCCTGCAATAACCCCAAAACGGGTTATAGCGGCATCAAGATTATAGAAAGCAGAATACTCTTGTATGAATAACTCCGAAGATAGTTTAGTGGTGCCATAAAAAGACCTCGCACCAGACAAAGTAAATTCTTCCGAAATTCCTTTACTCGATAGACCAGCTAAACTTTGACTATCCGTGAATGAAAAACGAGTTTCTTCTTCAATAAAATTGGCATTTTCAATACTATCTATAGGATAAACCCTACTAGTTGACAAAAAAACCAATCTTGCTTTGTGTTTCAAACAAACATTGAAACAATTAATTGACCCGTACAGATTGTTATTTATAACATAACTCGGATCAGAGTTTAAACCCGACATTACGGAAGGTTCAGCTGAGGCCTCAACCAAAACATCAAACACCTCAATAGAATTCAAATCCTCAATATTTCGAATATCGCCATGTATAAACTCAATATCTCTTTCTTTAAAGTCCGCCAAATTCAATTCAGAGCCTCTTCTTTTAAGATTATCAAATGCTATGATTTTATATTTTGGATATTTTTCTTTGAGTTGTATACAAAGCGAAGAGCCAATAAAACCCGCACCTCCCGTAACTAAAATTGTCATTTACACTAATGTTAACGATACTTCAAAAACTACTATTTTTAAAACTCAAAATATAGACTTTGTTGTTAAAAGCATGCAAATTTATCAATACTTGCCATGAAAAACAAATATATTAACAAAGAGATGAATACGAATTCAGGAGCTTAACCTTCTACAAAGAAGATTAAAAAAATCATTTAATTAACGCTATCCTTTGAGTAGAAATAATACACAGATTCTAAATGTGATACGAACATTTGTCCATCGGTATTTGCCAATAAATCAAGCTTAAAAACAGAGTTCCGCTTTTTTAAAAACTTCTTTACCTCATCAAATTCGAACTTGGTGTAGAAAACTCCCTTTTTACTTTCAGTACTGTAAGAATTTAATACACTCAGAAAACTACTGCCGTCTCCGTGAAAAACCAAGTAATACTTTGTTGATTTATTGGTATTTTTGAGATTAGTTAGATTAAGTACAATCTCATGAAAATTATTCAAATTAAAAGCCTCTTCTAATTTCGGTCTAGAAACCGTATCCTCTTTAAAACTCGTAGTTCCTGTTAATGAATTAACTCTTGACTTAATCTTATTTTCGTCGTAATCGAAGTCATTTCGAAAAAGCAGCCAGTTTCCACATACACTCAAATTATCCTCATCTATAGTAAATATTGAGACTTTCGCATCCTCATTTGGCAAATATTTCTTTGGCAATAAAAAATCAAATCCTGTAGATTGAGCTTTTACCTCTTGAAACAAACTGAGGTGGGGATTTAAAGCGGGAATTAAGAAATAGGACTTTTTACTCTTGGATTCCAAAATAATTCCAAGTTTGAGACTTCGAGCTTGAAAAACCCCACTAAAATTACCCTTTATTCTCAAATAAGGATTCTCTTTAATGGCAAAACCTTCAATTTTCTTTAATTCAAATCCATACCCTTTTGACACCGTCCGTATTTTAGACTTCGAGGAATCAAAAACCTTTGCAACCACACTTTCTTTGATTTTATCCAAGTCAAAATAGCCTTTTTGAACCAAACTCTCTATTCTGTGATTTGAAACTAGAGGAATATTATAAATCGTTTTTGTATCCTTATATAAATCAAGGGTATTACCCAAATACATTATCTCGTCATTTCGCGTCTCTCTCTCGTCATATTTGAGGGTTCTTCCCAACCCCCTAAACACTTGGACAGATTTCTGTAAACTAAGTTTAGTAAATTTACAGAATTATGAGCAAACATCAAAAGAGCTGGTCAGTCCAGGAAAAGCAAGAGATTGTAGAATTCTACAGACAACATAGTATAAGTGAAGC
>CAMCYZ010000132.1 GCA_945885545.1 Spirosoma fluviale | reverse complement strand
CATCGTATAGTACCACATCGGCGTTTCTGAGAGCATTTATGGCCTTCAAAGTTATCAACTCCGGATCGCCAGGCCCAGCACCCACCAAGGTCAATTTCGGTATTTTATTAGGGAAAAACATTAAGCAGTAACTTGAGATTTTAAGTTTTCTTCTCTTTTCTTTTTTGTTTCTGAACAGAATGTTACAGCATCTCTTATGTAGTCAACCGCAAATTCTTTGGTCGGATTTTCTTTATTTATTCTCAAAATACTTTCCTGAAACCCTTCGTCAAAGTTTTTGGTGAATTCAGAAATAACCTTCATTTGTGTACTACAATTGACATCAATATCCAAAAGCATAGCTTTGGCGGCATTAACTTGTGCACTGTATGCCAAATAAATTGCATCAGCCCATTTTTCGCTTTCAAATGCACCTTTGGCATCGGCCAATTTTTCGTCGGCCTCTACAAAAAGTATAGCCACTAAATCTACCATTACAGCCGCACACTCACCTACTCCAATAGCCGTTTCGAAAGCCACCTCTTGACCCCAATCGATAAAATCAGACTGAACCAAAGCATCAAGGCTCGCCAAAGGTTTTAGCAATTCGTAAAAGTAATTTTTTCCTTTTCTATCAAAATAATTATTGAAATATTCTCCCTCTAGGCCATTTTCTTGGTAATCTGAGAAAATATATCTTAATACTTGCGGCCCTCTTTTAGAAGGAACTTTAATTACTTTTTCGGCCGCCCTACCAAATCCATCACCTGATGCACCACCACCGAGCAATACCTGCAAGGCCGGAAGTACATTTTTGTTGACATCTTTTAACGAACTACCGTGGAATCCAATATTGGCCATTCCATGCTGTCCGCATGAATTCATGCAACCGGATATTTTAATTTTGAAGTCATTGTTCTTAACCAAGTCCGGAAACTCTTGGTCAATTACTTTTTCTAACTCATAAGTAATACTCACACTGTCAGAAATGGCCAAGTTACAAGTATCAGTTCCCGGGCAAGCCGTAATGTTTGCCACGCTATTAGCACCAAAAGCAGCTAATCCTTCAGACTCAAGAACATTGAAAACATAGGCTAAGTTGGCCGCTGGTACATTTCTCAAGAAAAGACCTTGGTTTATAGTTACTCTGATGTCATCTCCCACGAAACCGTTCAATTTTTCGATAATACTTCTTGAAACTACGCTAGAAATATTTCCCAAAGGCACTCTAATGTACACACCGAACTTGCCTTGTTGCTTTTGTTCGAATGTATTGGTGGTTTTCCAAATTTCAAATTTTTGAACATCAGAAACTGTTTCCGTTTTTACTTGAACTTCCTCATTCACTTCAAAACGTTCAGTATTTATCTCAAAAGATTTGTTCTTGATGGCTAATCTTTCTGCCTCAACTAACTCCATAAAAGACTCAAAACCAATTTTCTGTAAAAGAAACTTCATTCTGGCCTTGCTTCTTGAATTTCTTTCTCCATGACGGTCAAAAACTCTCAAAACGGCTTCTGCAAATGGAATCAATTGATCTTCTGGCAAAAATTCATGAGCCAAATCGGCCATTCTTGGCTGAGCACCAAGTCCACCACCTACAACAACTTTAAAGCCTCTCTTGCCTTCTTTTATCTTGGGTAAAAATCCCATATCATGAATAAAAGCCAAAGCTGTATCTTCGTCGGTATTGGAGAAAGATATCTTAATTTTTCTTCCCATTTCCTGACAAATAGGGTTTCTTAACAAATACTCAAACAAGGAATGAGCATAAGGAGTGATATCAAAAGGCTCGTTTGGGTCTATACCGGCGGTTACAGATGCCGTAATGTTTCTAACTGTATTTCCGCAAGCTTCACGAAGTGTAACCTTATCTTGTTCTAATTCATGCCAAAGTTCTGGAGTGCGATCAAGACTCACGAAGTGAATCTGAATATCCTGACGTGTGGTGAGGTGCAAATTTCCAGTAGAATATTTATCTGAGATATCAGAAATTCTTTTCCATTGTCTAAATGTCATTTTACCATAAGGCAATTTGATTCTGACCATCTGAACACCCTGTTGACGCTGACCATAAACCCCTCTAGCCAAACGCAAACTTCTGAATTTATCCTCGTGAATTGTGCCCTCACGAAACATTCTAATTTTCTTTTCTAAATCTATTATATCCTGCTCAACCACCGGATTCTCTAACTCTGTCCTGAAACTTTGCATTAATCTATTCCAATTATATTTTTTCCAAAGTTATTTATTATCCTACTAAACACATAGAGTTTATATGGTAAATGTTTGACAAAGTCTCAAATAGATTGTAAAATTTATATACTTTATTTAAAAAATGAAATTCTCACCCTCTTGAGAAAGGGTCGTATCTGAAAAAACAGCACGTGCTTCAGTAAGAAAATCTTCGGTCGTTTTGTACCTAGAAGAAAAATGCCCGATTAACAATCGCTTTACGTTAGCTTTCTGAGCAATAGAGGCAGCTTGGGCTGCAGTGGTATGGAAAGTTAATTTTGCTCTTTCAGCATGCTCTGCTAAGAAAGTTGCCTCGTGGTAAAGCAAATCAACATTTTTGATATAATCTACAATTGTTTCGTCGTAAATAGTATCAGAGCAATACGCCAGACGTTTTTCTGGACAGCCCTCGGTAGTGTATTCGTCATTTATATAAGTAATTCCACTAAATTCATCTACTACATCGTGTCCTTCTTGCAACATCTTATAAAAAGTTGCTGGAAAATTTTCAGGAAGTTTGTCAGCCAAAATTTTTCGTTTGGATTTTTTCTTGGTTAGTAAAAATCCTGTGCAATCAATCCTATGTTTGAGTGGAAATGTCTTGATTTGAATGGTTTCAGTGTTCAATATTTCATTGAAACCGGTCGGATTCGTCACCGAAAAATTGAGCTTGAAATTTAGAATGGTTCCTGAATATTTCAGCTGCAAGCCAATGATTTCATCTAGCCCATTAGGTCCGTAAATAACCAAAGGTTCAGTTCTTTTTTGCATATTCAGCGTGCTCAAAAGACCAATCAGGCCAAAATAATGATCACCGTGCAAGTGACTAATGAGAATATACCTGAGCCTCGAAATCTTGACTTTATGCTCCAATAAGCGATATTGCGTTCCTTCACCACAATCAATCAATATTAAAAAATTATCAATTGTCACGACAAAAGCCGAAGGATTACGTTGCAATTGAGGAGTTGCAGAACCAGTACCAAGTATTCTAAATTCCAACCTTTATTTGTTTATCAATAGTCGCTTTGCTCCGAACCAAATTCTTCGTCTTGCTCATCTTTGAAGTCATTTTCTAACTCATTCATATAAACGGCATCTATAGCCTCTTCTTCACTTGGTAATATCAGCAAGAAATCCTCAGTAGCTCCAGAGATGAAATCAATCACATCGTTGTTAGTAGAAACTAAAACCAATAAACCAGACTCGTTTTTACATATTCTTTGCACTTTATTTAATAGAGTTATTCCGCTGGGCCTTATGGCATCTACCTTGAGTAAGTTCAAAATAAAATTAATTTTTCCTTCAGAAGAATACATTACTGCTATGTTTTTCTCCATCAGAGCGGCTACAGTATCATCAAAACTTGCTCCTAGTGGCTTAAATACCACGTATTGTTCGCTTTTATTAATTTCCATCACTTTAGATAATTTTCAATTCGCAAAAATACTTTAATTCGTTTATTTCTACTAAAAGATTAAATAAAACTATTTGCCACAAATATTTTTTTAAAAAAAAGGCAATAATTCAACCTAAAAAAATACTATCTTTCCTTTTTGAAAAACCTTCGGATTTTCTTTCGAATAGCAGAATCTATTTTAAAACATTGCAAGAGAAAAGATACATTTACCCTTTATGAGCAAAAACAAACAAGCAACGAACCCTGAGAAGCCAGAATTTAGGCATGTTGAACCCTTTTCATTACTTACCGACTTTGACATTTCTCTTTTTAAGTCTGGTAGGCACTATCGTTTATACGAAAAACTTGGGTCTCATGTTTTAGAAAACCAAGGCACTTTGGGGACTTACTTCGGCGTGTGGGCTCCAAATGCCGCAGCGGTTGCAGTTTTTGGCGACTTTAACGGCTGGAATAAAGAAAGTCATCAGTTGATGCCGCGTTGGGATGGCTCGGGTATTTGGGAAGGATGGGTACCCCATGTTGGCAATGGTCATGTTTACAAATATTACATCAATTCAAATATTGGAGGACAAAAACTAGAAAAAGGCGACCCCTTTGCACTGAGATGGGAAGAATCACCTAAGACGGCTTCGATTGTATGGGATACCTGGTACGAGTGGAAAGACGAGGAGTGGATGAAGACCCGAAGAACAGCCAACAGCCTTTCTGCACCTTGTTCTGTCTATGAAGTTCATCTGGGATCTTGGAAAAGAGACCCAAAAAATAACGAAAGAAGACTTACTTACAGAGAAATAGCCGACACTTTGGTGCCTTATGTCAAAGAAATGGGCTTCACGCACGTAGAGTTCATGCCTATCATGCAACACCCTTATGAGCCCTCATGGGGTTATCAGATAACAGGGTATTTTGCTGCAAGTAGCAGATTCGGAACTCCTCAAGACTTTATGTACTTGGTGGAGCAGCTGCATCAAAATGGCATTGGAGTTATTCTTGACTGGGTACCTTCACATTATCCAAACGATGCTCATGGTATTTATAGATTTGATGGATCAGCTCTTTACGAGCACGAAGACCCTCGCCAAGGCTACCATCCTGACTGGAAATCCTACATATTTAATTATGGAAGATACGAAGTTCGTTCGTTTTTGATAAGCAATGCATTATTTTGGTTAGATAGATTCCATGCGGATGGTTTAAGAGTTGATGCAGTGGCATCGATGCTTTATAGAGACTATTCTAGAAACGATGGAGAATGGATTCCAAATGTTTTTGGAGGAAGAGAAAACTTGGAAGTCATTTCACTTTTTAAAGAACTCAACGAGGAGATATACAAGTCATTTCCCGATGTACAGACCATTGCCGAGGAATCTACAGCATTCCCTGGAGTTTCTAGACCAACTTTCTTGGGTGGACTTGGCTTTGGCATGAAATGGATGATGGGCTGGATGAACGATACTCTGCGATATTTCTCTAAAGACCCAATGCATAGGAAATGGCATCAAAATGACTTGACTTTTAGCACGGTCTATGCTTTTTCTGAAAATTTCATGTTGCCGCTATCGCACGACGAAGTGGTTTATGGAAAGCAATCATTGCTGAACAAAATGCCTGGAGATGAGTGGCAAAAATTTGCAAATCTCCGCTTGCTTTTTTCTTATATGTTCACACATCCAGGCTCAAAACTATTGTTTATGGGTGGCGAATTTGGTCAATCCGAAGAATGGAATTTCCTTAAAAGCTTAGACTGGCACTTATTGAACTACGATAACCACAAAGGCATCAACTTGTTGGTTCAGGACTTAAACAAAGTTTATAGAGCCGAGCCTGCCTTGTTCGATAAGCAATTTAGTCCAGAAGGTTTTGATTGGCTAGATACCTCAGATACCAACAATTGTGTGGTATATTACAGACGAAAAGGACTTAACGAAGAAGTAATGGTGCTTTTAAACTTAACTCCACTTCCTCAAAAAAATTATAGAATTGGGGTACCTAAAGACAAACAATATGTGGAAATATTAAACTCCGATGATACGAAATATTGGGGAGCAGGTAATACAAATGGCAGTTTAAAAACAGAAAAAATCAAAGCCCATGGTTTTGAACAATCGATAGAATTAACCTTGCCACCGCTTGGAGCAGTAATAATTAAATAAGCAAAAATGGCAAAGTCTGAGACTTTGCCATTTTTATATTAAATTCTGATTCAAATAACTTTTAAAATCCTCAAAGTCGTTTGCCATAGAAACCGCCACTTTGGTTTTATTCAGCAAGCTAGCTAATCTGTCTGGAATATCAGGTGAAAAGCCTAACGTCGACTCCATTTCTGGTAAGAACTTGGCATAATGGGCTGTTGATAAAAATACTCCAACTGTATCTTGATTTTCATTCAAATACTCCTTTAGGCCCAAATATGCAATGGCGGAGTGAGGACAAGTTAGATAGCTATAGCTTTCGTACAATTCCTTGATCCCTTCTCTCGTTTGGTCATCATCAAAAAAACAACCTATAAGTTGCTTTTTCATTTCACTCAAGTTACCTCCAAATAAGGCCTTCAGTCTAGGAAAGTTACTTGGATTACCCACATCCATGGCGTTAGATATAGTCGACTTTGATGGAGAAATTGGAGAATAAATTCCCGACTCCAAATATTCTGGAACTACATTGTTGATATTCGTTGCAGCGATAAACGTAGTCGCCGGCATTCCCATCTTTATGGCCAATATTCCAGCCGTCAGATTACCAAAATTACCAGAGGGGACAGAAAAAACGTATTTCTTACCCAGCTTTTTAAGAGCTGCATAAGCGGCCACGTAATAAAAAGACTGAGGAATGAGTCGAGCTATATTAATGGAATTTGCTGAAGCCAAATTGAATCTATCTCTCAGATTCTCATCTAAAAAAGCCTTCTTTACCAAGGCTTGACAGTCATCAAAAGTACCGTCTATTTCAAGGGCCTTTATATTCTTGCCAAGGGTGGTTAATTGTTTCTCTTGAATGTTGCTCACCTTACCTTCCGGATAAAGGATAGTAACCGAAATATTATCCTTCTCAAAAAAGCCCTGAGCCACAGCTCCACCGGTATCACCCGAAGTGGCGACCAAAATATTTATGCTTTTCTGAGATTTTTTTAAGAAATAAGACATCACAGCCGCCATAAACCTTGCACCAAAATCTTTGAATGCCATAGAAGAGCCGTGAAATAACTCCAAACAATAAATATTTTCTTTTATTTGAACTACGGGGGGTGCTTCAAAATTTATAGCTTGGTCTACTAAACTTTTTAAATCTTCTGTAGGAATATCGTCACCTATTAAAACATTACAAATCTCAAATGCAATCTCTTGAAGTGATAAGTTTTCGACATTATCCCAAAACAACTGTGGCAATTTAGGGATGCTTAAGGGCATATAAAGGCCATTATCAGGCGGTAGCCCTCTAAAAATAGCTTCCTCAAAGCCTACATTAACGCTGATTTTATTTGTACTGTATAGCTGCATTAAAGTCAGAATTAATCCATCATAGCGACGAACTGATCGAATAAATAATTAGAATCGTGAGGACCCGGAGCCGCCTCAGGGTGATACTGAACCGAGAAAGCAGGCTTATTTTTCAATCTGATACCTTCAATCGTATTGTCATTCAAGTTTAAGTGTGTTACTTCTACCTCAGGACTCTTAAAGGCTTCTTCCGGAATAACCGCAAATCCATGATTTTGTGATGTAACCTCACATTTCCCTGTCATCAAATTTTTAACGGGGTGATTCAAGCCTCTGTGTCCATTATGCATTTTATATGTACCAATACCTACCGATCTACTCAACAATTGATGCCCCAAGCATATTCCGAAAAGAGGTTTGTCAGTCTTCAAAAGTTCGGTAATTGTTTCCACAGCATAATCCATGGCACCTGGATCACCTGGGCCGTTTGAAATAAAATATCCATCGGCGTTCCAGTCCAATATTTCAGTAATATCTGTTTTGGAGTTAAAAACCTTAACATAGCAATCTCTCTGAACAAAATTTCTCAAAATATTTCTTTTACAGCCGTAGTCAATCACTGCTAATTTGTGCTTCGCCTCCGGATTTCCTAAAAAATAAGATTCTTGCGTACTCACGAGGGAACTTAACTCCAAACCGTCCATTGAAGGGCAATCGTCCAATATTTTTTTCAATTCTGCCTCATCAGAAATCTCCGAAGAAATAATACAGTTCATCACTCCGGCGTTTCTGATATATCTCACAATTTGTCTTGTGTCGATATCACAAATGCCCACAATTCCATTTTTTTCAAAATATTCTTGCAATGAATAATCAGCAGTCGTTCGAGAGTAGTAATGATCTGCGTATGCATTGCATATCATTCCTTTAATTTTTATACTGTCCGATTCTTCTTCTGAATCCAGTTTAACGCCGTAATTGCCTATGTGGGCAGTAGTGTTCACTATAACCTGACCATAGTATGAAGGATCGGTATAGATCTCTTGGTAGCCAGTCATACCAGTATTAAAACAGATTTCACCTGTTGTAGTACCAATTTTACCTAAAGCTTTGCCTTTGAAAACAGTGCCATCTTGAAGCATTAAGATAGCGTCTTGGGGAATGAAACTCATTAGAATGTTATTTTCCGATTAGATAAGATTATCGGAGTACAAAGTTATATCAAAAAATCAACTTATCTAACAAATATTACCTTATCAATAAATAATGTAGATAAATTACCAAAAATCATATTTTATACATTTGAAAATCATAATTTCATAAATGAATGTACCATAATTTTGTCATCGTAAAGAAATTCTAAATCAATTTAATTATGAAAACTATCGTTGTAGCCACGGATTTTTCTGAGGGAAGCTCCAATGCCATTAATCATTCTATAAAAATGGCTAAATCAATAAACACCAAAATCACATTGGTACACGCCTACTCCCCTCCTATCTTAGACCCAAACATACCAATTGGCCTCATAGAAGAAACGTATCAGCATACCTTAAAGGCTTTAGAGGAAAGATTAATTGCCGAAACTGAAAGAATACGGTTAGAGGGCTTAGTAGTCAATTATAAACTATCTTTTAGCGATTTAAGTACCGTATTGAATGATGTTTGTGCGACCGAAAATGTTTTATTCATCGTAGTTGGAAAAACGGGAAATAGCAATATTATTGAGAAAATAATTGGCTCTACGGCGAACCATTTAATTGATAGCATTGAGGCTCCGCTCATGATTATTCCCGAAAATTACAAAAACGAAACATTGAAAAAGTTGGCCTACGCCACTCAACTAGAATTTGATGAAGAAAAATACATTGAAAAAGTAGTTAAACTAGCGAAAGTCTCAGCTCATGAATTATCCCTAGTTCACATCAAAGACACCTCAGAGTTAAACATTAATGCAGATGAGCTTTTTTTGGAACCGATAATTAAAAACTTCGGTAAGGAGAATATAAAAATTATACAGAAAGAAGGAAATAGTTTTAAAAAAGGAATTAATAAGTTAATTTCGGATGAGCATATTACTTTGTTGGCACTCACTACACACAAACGGGGAATATTAGACGGAATCTTGAATCCCAGTAAAACAAAAAGAATCATAAACGATACTCAAATACCAATCCTAGTATATAGCTTCGCTTGATTAAACGCAAAAAGGAGCCTCAGGGCTCCTTTTTTAAACTAGAAAACAAAATTAATCTATTTTGCTTCTTCTTCTTTGTTATCCTCCGTTTCTTCAGCAGGAGTTTCGGTTACCTCTTCAACTATTTCAGCAGAAGGAGTTTCCTCAACAACTTCTTCAACAACCTCAGCAGACGGAACCACAGTAACAGTAGCAGCTACTACATTAGCCGTCTCTTCTGTCTTCTTACTTTTACCTCTTCTAGAACGTTTCGCTTTAGTATCGCCTTCTTCAATTGCCGAACTTAACAAGTTTTCGTTGAAATCAACCAACTCAATAAGTGCTACTACAGCATTGTCACCTTGTCTTTGACCCAATTTGATGATTCTTGTGTATCCACCGTTTCTTTCAGCTACCTTCTCAGCTATTTCTCCGAAAAGAGTCTTGATAGACTCTTTGTCTTGTAAATAGGAGAACACTGTTCTTCTCGAGTGAGTATTATCAGTTTTAGACTTAGTAATCAAAGGCTCGATATACATTCTTAAAGCTTTTGCTTTAGCCAATGTTGTCTCAATTCTTTTTGCTTTAATCAAAGAAATCGTAAGGTTTGCTAACAATGCATCCCTGTGAGATTTCGTCCTACCTAAATGGTTTACTTTTTTTCCGTGTCTCATTTTATACTATTTTCGTAAGTAACGGTTTGAAAACAACTACGCAGCTATGTTATCCACCTATTACGAGTTAAAAAAAATTAATTCTGCGAAATTATTATTACTCTTCGTCCAGTTTATATCTGGCAACATCCATTCCGAAATGCAACTGCTTATCAGCGATAAGCTGCTCCAATTCAGTGAGTGACTTTTTACCAAAGTTTCTAAACTTCATCATATCAGCAACCTCTAATCTTGCTAAATCACCCAAGGTGCGAATATCAGCAGATTTTAAACAGTTATAAGCTCTAACTGACAAGTCAAGATCCTGCAATGAAGTTTTTAGAAGCTTTCTCATGTGTAAGAATTCCTCATCTACCATATTATCCTCCTCATCTTTCTTAGAGTCAAACACCATGTTCTCATCTGTAAATTTAAGGAAGTGTTGAATCAGGATGTGCGAAGCCTCTTGCAATGCTTTCTCTGGATGAATAGATCCATCAGTTTTGATTTCAAGTAAAAGTTTCTCGTAATCAGTTCTTTGCTCAACACGCGTATTTTCAACGCTGAACTTAACATTCTTAATCGGAGTATAAATAGAGTCTATCGAAATAAAGCCAATAGGTAAATCATTGGCTTTGTGCTCTTCACTTGGCACATAACCTCTACCTTTATCTACAATTATCTCAAACTCTAATTCCTTCTTAGAATCTAAACGAGCAAGAACCAAATCAGGATTAAGAACTTCAAAACACGAAGAAAATTTACTTATTTCACCCGCCGTTAATTCACTCTGATTTTTTACTTTTACAGTAATCTTATTATCTACAAAATCCGAAACCTTTTTGAATCTTACTTGTTTCAAATTCAAAATAATTTCAGTTACATCATCCACAACACCTTCAATTGATGAAAACTCATGAAGAACACCAGGAAATCTTACCGATGTAATTGCGAAACCTTCTAATGAAGACAACAATATACGACGAAGGGCATTACCGATGGTTACTCCATATCCTCTTTCGAGCGGTTTAAACTCAAAAAAACCATGAAAGTCGTCCGCTTTTTCCATTACGACTTTATCGGGCATTTGAAATGCTAAAATTGACATACTGTGCTGTATATTTTCGTTAACGAAATAATTTTGGGATTATCCCAAAATATATTAAAGAAACCACCCCCGTTGAGGGGTGGTATGATATTATTACTTGTTGTACAATTCGACAACCGCCTGATCGTTGAAATTCTCTGGAACTTGGTCTCTGTCTGGGTAGTTAATAAAAACTCCAGCCAAGTCAGTTGAGTTGAACTCAATCCAACCATATTTCTTAGAAGAATTGATACTAGTACTTGTTGTGATA
>CAMCYZ010000131.1 GCA_945885545.1 Spirosoma fluviale | reverse complement strand
AACTCACCCACAATATTTTAAGTATTATGAAAACATTCCAGTGGATATTGTTCAGATGGAAAATGACGCCACTTTACCCGCTAACAGACCAAAAGAAAAAGCCTTTTTGATAGCTTCCAAAGATTTTAAATCCAAGTGGAAATGCCTTTATGCCTATAAAACGCTTCCTGGTTTTGAAGAAATAGTAATAGAGTCTTTAAAAAACAGATAAATGCTTAAAGAAGTGTATTTCAAGGCATTGATTGGTGTAATTGATTCAAATTTGAGAAAATTTCAAAGCCAAAGTTTAGAATATTCTAAAATATCACTATATTTGCACCTCGTTTCTGTAAACGCCTCTTTTAGCCTAAAAGAAGCCTCTTTACTTTCAATAAATTTTGTATTATTAATTTTTTATTAAATGGATTTAATTAAGTTTGTAGAATCAGAATACAGCAATGCAAGAGCTGGATTACCTGATTTCAAGGCTGGAGACACTGTTAACGTATTTGTGAAAATTTTTGAAGGAAACAAAGAGCGTATTCAGTTGTACCAAGGTGTTGTTATTCAGAGAAAAAATTTCGGTACTCCAGGTGAGACTTTTACAGTACGTAAAATTTCTAACGGCGTTGGAGTAGAGAGAATCTTCCCAGTTTTGTCGCCAAGTATTGACAAAATCGAAGTTCTTAGAAGAGGTAAGGTTCGTCGTGCTAAATTGTATTTCCTAAGAGGAAAACATGGTAAAGCTGCGAGAATCAAAGAACTAAAAAAGTAAGTAACATTGCTTAATATTTTAAGTAATAGCTTTTTCATAATTTGTACAAAAAACGTCATCTCTCTGAGGTGACTTTTTTTTTCCGCCCAAGTTTGTGTCTTCAAAAACTTCACCGTCTAAGTTTTTGTCCCCACAAACTTGACAAACCCCAAATTTGTATCCTAGCAAACCTGATACGCTCCACCGGCATAAACTTCACAAACTTGAACTTTTTCAACTTAAAAAGTATTAATTTTAAAGTCGAAATACAAAACACTCATAGATGACCAAATTTTTTAAATATCAAGGAACTGGCAACGACTTCGTGATGATCGATAACCGTGAAGGAGGATTTGACGATACTATAAAAAATGTGGAATTCCTGTGCCATAGAAGATTCGGTATCGGTGCTGATGGGTTGATATTGATCGAAAACGCCGATGAATTTGATTTCAAAATGCGGTATTTCAATGCAGACGGAAAGGAAGGGAGCATGTGTGGCAATGGCGGTAGATGTGCTGTCATGTTTGCGTCGGATTTAGGTATTTTTGAAAAAACCACTAGTTTTACAGCAGTTGATGGTCCACATCACGCTACAGTTTCCGACAATATAGTATCACTAAGTATGATAGACGTAGAGGGAATTTTTAATGAAATTAACGGCTATTTTCTTAATACAGGTTCTCCCCATTTGGTAATATTTGAAGAAGATTTAGACAACTTGAATGTAAAAACGCAAGGAGCAGCTATTAGATACAGCGACTATTGGGTCGGTAGAGGTGGAGTTAATGTGAATTTTGTACAAATCATCGACAATGAAAATATAAAAGTCAGAACATACGAAAGAGGTGTTGAAGATGAGACTTTTTCATGTGGTACCGGTGTCACAGCCGCTGCTATCGCTTCGTCAGAAATGAAAGGTTTATCACAAAAATTAAATATACAAACCCTTGGAGGTAAGCTCGGAGTGAGTTTTGAGAAAGTTCAGAAATTCTCCGAAATTTTATTAAAAGGCCCAGCATTGTTTGTTTTTGAAGGTGAAGTATTATAATCGTTAATATTTTTGTCGTTTTTTTTGCTCCTAAAGTTTTTAATGCTTAAAATTGCAAACGAAATCAAAATTACTGCTACGGACTTCTTCCGATTCGTAATTTCAAATCCGAAATATTCAAGTTTTTCAAACCAAGCGTTTTAATGTATTCATAAGTACTTTAACAACCTTCATTGTTTTTCCAAAACAAAATTTCTATGTATAACCAAGAAGATTTGAAGCTAAAACTTCTGTCAGAACTAAAAACAATTTCAGGCGAATTAGGCATCGAACTTGAAAAAGGTGTAGCCAAAAAAGACATTATTCAAAAAATCGTTGAAAAGCAGGCACCTCCTACTCTCGAGTCAAAAGTTGAGGCTAAAGCTGCAAAACCAACAAAAATTAAACCACAAATGGAGTCTTTGTTTCCAGAGAAACCGTCACAAAATCCGCTCTCTATGGAGCCTGAAGACAAGGGGCCAAGGTTAAGAAAGAGAATAACAAGGGTGGTAGTAGAAGACACCATGTCAACCGAGACACCAGAGTTGTTAGCTCCAGAGGTGGCTGAAGAGAAAAAGGAAGAGCCCAAGCCCATAATAGCAGAATTCAATCGAACAGACTACAGAACGCCGGATAACCGCAAGTTTGATGCTCCTAAAGAAAATAAGACACAAGATCCAGAAAGGCTTGATATACAACCTGATTCAAGCGAAATAAACGATATAGATATAACGGAGGAAATTGATATTTCAGATTTAATAGAAGAAATCCCAGACATTACAGACGAGGATTTGGGCCTTCCTGGCGAAGAGGTCTTAACCAATGAACAAAAGCAAGATGCCAAAAGAAAGGAAGATTATGGTCGCTCAATCAAAAAGCAATTTAATAATCTTGTTAAAGAATTTGATGGTCTAATTGAAAATATTGGAGTTTTGGAAATCATGAGCGAGGGAAGCTATGGCTTCTTGCGTTCAGCAGATTATAATTACTTAGCGAGTCCTGACGACATCTATGTTTCACCTTCTCAAATTAAACTTTTTGGACTAAAAACTGGCGATACCATTCATGGCTCAGTACGTCCCCCAAAAGACGGAGAGAAATATTTTGCCTTGCTCAAGGTACTTTCAGTAAATGGTAAAACCACAGAGGAAATCCGTGACAGGATACCTTTTGAATACCTCACGCCTTTATTTCCCCAAGAGAAATTAAACCTCAGTACAAGGTCAGATATTATGTCCACCCGAGTTTTAGATCTGTTCTCGCCTATCGGAAAAGGCCAAAGGGGTATGATTGTAGCTCAGCCTAAAACGGGTAAAACGGTTTTATTAAAAGAAATAGCTAACGCAATCACTATCAATCACCCCGAAGTTTATTTGATTATTTTGCTCATCGACGAGCGTCCTGAGGAGGTTACAGATATGCAAAGAAGCGTAAGAGCTGAGGTAATATCTTCAACTTTTGACGAAACTGCCGAAAAGCATGTAAAAGTGTCCAATCTTGTTCTCGAAAAAGCCAAAAGATTGGTGGAGTCGGGTCATGATGTGGTGATACTTTTGGACTCTATCACACGTTTGGCTCGTGCCTATAACACCGTAATGCCTTCGTCGGGTAAAATACTATCTGGAGGTGTAGACGCCAATGCATTGCACAAGCCAAAAAGATTCTTCGGTGCTGCTCGTAAAATAGAAAATGGTGGTTCATTGACTATTGTAGCTACTGCATTGATCGATACTGGTTCAAAAATGGATGAAGTTATCTTTGAAGAATTCAAAGGAACAGGTAACATGGAGCTTCAGTTGGATCGTAGATTAGCCAACAAGCGAGTTTATCCTTCTATCGATATTTTGGCATCGGGCACTCGTAGGGAAGACTTATTGATGGATAAAGACGAATTACAAAGAGTTTGGTTGTTGAGAAAATACATGGCAGACATGAATCCTATGGAAACCATGGAGTTCTTACTTTCCAAAATGAAAGGCACAAAAACCAATCAAGAGTTTTTGATGACCATGAACAGATAATTTTCTTTCAGAATAACATAAAGAAGAGGATGTCTAGCAGGGCTTCCTCTTTTTGTTTAGTCCAACTTCTAGGTGTCAAATATCAAAATAGCTTAGGTAAACTATTGATTATTATCATGTGACGTTTGATATTATTTTTGTTACTTTTTCCAAATTAAGCGTCAAAGTTATTGACTTTATTGTTTTTTGTTTTAAATTGTATTATTAAATTGTTTTATCTTTAACTCCTTATCTTAATCATGAATAGATTATTGATTCCGCTGTTGATTTTGTTAGGGTCATTACTTTTCAGTTGGTTTTGGAACTGCAACAGGAAGGATTACTGCCCTGATTGTCAACCTAAGGCCAGTGTTGCTGAAGTAACGGCTGTACCAGTTCTAGCAGATACTGTAACTGTACAAGCTGAAGACACGACTCAGGCTAATCTCACTCCAGAGGAAAAAGTTCTCTTTGAACCTCTTGATGTTTATTTTCAATCTGGCAAGTCTTCGATTAACCGAACCGAGGAAATTAACACTTGGTTGTCAACCGCGAAGGCCTATTTGGAGAAAAACCCTAACGAAAAACTCAGTCTCACTGGTTATACCGATAGCGATGGTGATGATGACTCAAATATTGTTCTCTCGGAGAAAAGGGCAGGTATTGTTAAAGCTATTTTGGTGAAAGATGGTTTTGCGGATGCTGACCTAACTGTTATCGGTAAAGGCGAAACTGAGCCAATTGCTGGTAATGATACGCCAGAGAACAAAGCAAAAAATAGACGAGTTTCAATCAGACTTATTAAATAATTAAAATAAAAAAAATAGAATTTATGGAAAATATAAACTGTTTAATCGACTGCTTCCCTTGGGACATTTTTATTTTTGCACTGTTAATTGGCCTTGCTATTTGGGCTTTGCTAAACTGGTTACTGGGTAGAAGATTAACATCTCACTCAAGTGAACTTCAAGATAGAATCAATTTCCTAGAAGGAGAATTGGAAGCTTGTAGAAAATCAAAAGTATCTGCTTCATCAAATGTTGATTTAGAAACGGCGGTAGTAGTTGCTCCAGTAGCGGCTGCATTTGTGGCTACAGCAGCTGTGGTAGCTCCAATAGCAAGTAAGAAAGATGATTTGAAAATAGTAGAAGGCATTGGCCCTAAAATAGAAGAATTGTGCAACAATGCAGGCATTTATACATTTACAGAATTGGCCGCAACATCAGCTGAGAGGTTAAAAGGGATACTTGACGCTGCTGGTGCAAGATTTCAAATGCACGACCCTACCACATGGCCTGTGCAGTCAGCCTTGGCCAGAGACGGCAAATGGGATGAACTTAAAAAATGGCAAGATGAGTTGAACAGAGGCAAAGCCTAAACTCAGTATTTAGTTTGTAACAAAAAACGACGGTTAACCGTCGTTTTTTGTTTATTTTGCATCCAATTTAAAATACTTTTATGGATATTCAACTTAAATCAAAACTAAGTAAAATCACAACTTTTGTTTTCGATGTGGATGGTGTTTTTACGGATGCAACCTTGATTGTAGGCGAAAGCGATGTTCAAAGGATATTTAATGTACGAGATGGTTATGCCGTACAAATAGCCGTCAAATCTGGATATAGAATGGCTGTTATTTCTGGAGGTAAACAAAAGAGCATTGCTACTCGACTAAGTGGATTGGGAATTCAAGATGTTTATTTGTCTGTCGCTACCGACAAAAAACTTTTGGTTTTTCAAGAATACATCGCTCTGAACAATCTCCAAGAAGAGGAGATACTCTTCATAGGCGACGATATTCCTGATTATTTGCTCATGAAAAATACCAAGGTTTTGGCCTGTTGTCCGGCTGATGCCACAGAAGAAGTAAAAGGCATCTGCGATTTCATCACTCCAAATATTGGAGGAAAAGGTGCAGTAAGAGACGTTATTGAGCTGGTTATGAAAGCCCAAAATAAATGGATGAAAGCATTTTAGATTTCGTTTAGACCAAGTACTGATTCATGAAATTTTCAATATGCTCTTTAGATTAAGAAACTATTTCGTAGTCTTGTAAAAAACTCAAAGGAGCTGCAAAAAAAGAGAACTAAACCCTCAGATTTACCTCTCTCATATTATTCTTGATTAGAAACGGCCCTATAGATTTTCAAGATTCTTTCTCAAATTACCCGAAACTTTTACTTCCTCGTTAACTTTTGCAATGGCTATTTCATACCCTCTGGCTGAGCCACTCACTTTTTGTATGGCGTTGGTGTTGAGTATCAAATTGGCTGAAACCTTCACAAACTGCGGATGACCCGCTAGTTCGTCTTTTACTTGTTTTTCATCAATATTCAACACCGTTTTGTCTATTCCCAATGGGTTTTGATAATAAAACTCGCTCACATTACTATCTATTTTAGCGTAAATTAGCTGATTAGGTATTAAACTCAGTTTTTCGCTTGCTCCTCTGAAAACCAATACCTTCAGTGGATTTTCAGAAGTTACCACACCTTTGTTTTTAAGGTCACTATTGAGATTTTCAGCTTTTTGTATAAACTTATTATTGTGTATAGATTCCTGGATAAAAACCAACATAACTAACGGAATAATACTGTAAGCAAAAACTTTTAGGCCTTCTACAGGAAAATCAATGCTTGTAACTTTTTGAAGATAAAAATTTAGAGCTAAGGACACCGCGAGCGACATAATTAAAAATTGCACCAATTGCTTGCTGCCTGTCCAGTGGTGCTCATCATAGAATGACTTTAGCAACAGCGGTAGTACAAATTGGCAAAATAACATACTGACTAAAGCAATTCCGCCACAAAAAGCCAATGTCATAGTTTTTTCAGTCTCACTGACTACACTAATACCAAAGGGCTGAAAAATAAACAAAAAAACAAAAATGGCTACAGCCACTGCTGCGGAGTGAAGTAAACCTCTGAAACTTAAAGTGGAGGAATGATAGGGTCTTTTGAAAATATTAAAAACAGACGAAATAGAGTTTGTAATGTTTTTTAAAAATGACATCTGATTAGGTTATTATTACGTTATTAGGAAATTTCAAAAACTATACCACAAATATTTTAAACAAAAATTTGTTAATGTTAATGTTAAAAATGTTAAAATTATTACGTTTTTTTGTCTTTCTAACGTATTTCAATAAAATTTTTAAAAAAAAATAAAAAACATCTATGAGAGTTTTGTCAAAAATCGCATTTTTTTCTTTCACAATCAACATTTTAACGCTTCTAATTGGTCAAGCTCAGGTAACGAAAAAAGCAACAGTACCAAGCAAACCCGTAAACGCCACTCAAATTGTCAAGGCACCGGTTTCAAAAAAAGAAACACCCTTAATAACGAAATTAGATTCACTTAGTTATTCTATTGGTATTAACGTTGGAGATAATTTGAGAAATCAGAAACTAGAGGTCAATGCGGATATATTGGCAATGGCCATAAAAGATGCTATTGCTAACAATAAAAAAGTTATGAGTTCAGAAGCTTGTGGAGCTTTTATCCAAAATTATTTCCAAAGTCAAGCTTCTAAGGCTGGAAACGAAAATAAAGTTAAAAGTGAGGCTTTTTTAGCACAAAACAAAAACAAACCTGGAGTTCAAACTACTCCATCAGGCTTGCAGTATAAGGTGTTAACAGCCGGAACGGGAGCCAAAGCCTTAGAAAGCGATAAAGTAAAAGTGCATTATCATGGAACACTCATTGATGGTTCAGTTTTTGATAGTTCTGTGAATAGGGGTGAACCAGCAACATTTGGTGTAACCCAAGTAATAAAAGGATGGGTTGAAGCGTTGCAGATGATGCCGGTTGGCTCTAAATGGACATTGTACATACCTTCTGATTTGGCTTATGGCCCACAAGGTCCACCATCAATTGGTCCAAATCAAGCATTGATTTTTGATGTAGAATTGATTGAAATCGTTAAATAGTTTCTTATTAACGGGAAACTTTCACAAATTATGAAAATGAGAAAAAGTTTTTTAATTACTTTTTTTGGTCTATCGAGTTTCTTGGCCTTTTCACAAACTGAAACCCCCAAGTATAGCTATGACCCGCTTAAACCAACTGCCTCACATTCCAAAGTTCAAGCTTTTGTGACCCAGTTTTTGAATAACTACCATTATCGCAAGTTCGTTTTGGACGACTCACTATCCTCAAAAATATGGTCGAGTTTCATAGATAATGTGGACGGCTCAAAGGCCTATTTCACGAAGGCAGAAATAGATTCCTTTGAAAAATACAGATTTACGATTGATGAGGCCATGCTTTCGGGTGAATTAAATGCTCCTTTTGACGTTTTTAATAGCTATCGTATGAAGTATAAAAACAGGCATGCCTACATTAAGGATTTCTTGAAAAAGCCGATGGATTTCACGACCAACGATACCTATGAGGTAAACCGTAGCACTTCTCCTTGGGCAAAAGACGAAAAGGAGTTAGACAAGGTTTGGGATAAAATGATATTGAGTCAGGCCTTGGGCTTAAAACTAAGCGGAAGTACAGATAGTGCGGTGGTGGCTACTTTGAGCAAACGTTATGATATGTATGAGTCGAGAGTAGTGAAATGGAGAGCTGAGGATATTTTCCAAACTTTCATGAATGCCTTTACGGAGATTATCGATCCGCATACTTCTTACATGATTCCGAGTAGTGCAGCTCAGTTCAATATAGAAATGAGTCAGTCATTGGAGGGAATAGGTGCGACACTTAGAAATGAAGGGGACTATGTGATGATTGTGGATGTAGTTCCTGGTGGGCCTTTGTTTAAAAGTGGGCAAGCTAGCAAAAATGATTACATAGTTGGTGTCGCACAAGGTGACAACGCCGAGTTTCAGGATATCATCGGTTGGTTAACAGACGATGCCGTGAAGTTGATTAGAGGTAAAAAAGGAACGGTCGTAAGACTGAAACTATTGCCTTCAGACGCTCCAATAGGTACAGAACCTAAGCTTTTGAGAATCGTTAGAGAAAAAATTAAGCTTGAGGAGGCTGTTGCACAAGCCGAAATAATTAACATCAAACACGATAAAAAAGATTATAAAATCGGTGTGATAGACATTCCAATGTTCTACCGCGACTTTGAAGATGCCCGCAAGGGTGGAGATTTTCAAAGTACGACCAAAGATGTGAAGAAGTTTCTTCTGGATTTTGAAGAAAAAGGTGTAGATGGTGTATTGATTGACCTTAGAAACAACGGCGGGGGCTCACTTACCGAAGCCATCAACCTTTCGGGATTGTTTATTCCTGAGGGTCCAGTTGTACAACGTAGAACTGGCCGTGGAAAAGTTGACATAGAGTCGGATACTGACAAAGAAACCGTTTATGCTGGTCCATTGATGATTCTTCAAAACAGATTCAGTGCTTCGGCATCTGAGATATTTGCCGGTGCAATTCAAGACTACAAAAGAGGCGTGATAGTGGGAGAAAGATCGTATGGAAAAGGGACAGTGTAACAGTTGGTTGACCTAGATCAGTTTCTAAATTCACCAAGACAGGCTTCTCGAAATAGAGAAAACGGAGGCATTGTTGGCCTTAATGGTTCTAATGCAAATGGAGTCGGATTTGATGCCAAAGAGCGTTTTGGTCAGTTAAAATTAACGACAGAGAAGTTTTACCGTATAACTGGTAATAGTACCCAGCTTAAAGGTGTGGAGCCAGACTTGGCTTTGCCTTCTCCCTTTAATGCGGACGAAATGGGAGAAAGCTCTCAACCAACCGCACTTCCTTATGATGAAGTAGAGAACGTTGGGTTTGTGAAGACTAATAATATAAACGAGAAGATAGTCAATAAATTGGAATCTAAGTTTCAGTCGCGTCTGAAAAGTGATGAGGCATTAAAAGAGCTCGTGATAGACTTAGAGGAATACAAATCTCAAAAAGACAAAAAGGAGTATTCGTTGAATTACGAATTGCGTAAAAAAGAAAAAGAAGATACAGAAAATAACAGAAAAGCCGTTAAGAAAATCAACAAGTCGAGTGGGAAAACAGACAAAGATGAAGATTTGTTTCTGACAGAAACCGAAAAAATCCTTTGTGATTTGATTGCTCTTTTGAAGTGATATATTGAAGCTTCTAACTGATTTTAATACAAAAAAGCCTGCGAAAGTGGGCTTTTTTATTGCCCAAAATCATTGTAAGCATATTCTGCTATTTTTCCAATGATGGTTTCGGCTTGTTCAAGGCTTTCAAAGTTTTCAACAAAAACAGTGAGTATCAAAATACTTTTTGAGAAAATAATACCCGCATCACCGCGGACATAGTCCAAGGTGCCTGTTTTGTGTGCGATGGGTATATTGATGGGTATATTTCTCGGTATGGTAGTTCTGTCTTCACAAGCCAACAGAATCTCCATTGCCTTTTTACCAGATTTTTTGGAGAGTAATTGTTGGTTCAAAAGATTTATTAAAAGGCCGTTCATATCTTCACAAGTCGTGAAATTTTGTTTTCCTGCTTTGATGGCCTCAAAATCCATCATTTTTCTATTAAGCTTGGTGTTGCTTAATTCGTAGAGATTAATACTATTTTGAATCTTTTCCGCTCCAATTTTATTTATCAGGATATTTGTGGCCGTATTGTCACTTACGCTTATCATCTTTTGTGCTAAATAATTGTAAGTCAATTTTTTGAACGGAATTTCATATTGCAGATCGCCCGATCCTCCAATGATATCTTCAGGCTGCAAAGTGTATTTTGAATTCAGTTTGATATTCTTCCTATCTACTTCTTTCAAGAGTGAAAGTAAAATCGGGATTTTGATAAGGCTTGCACTTGGTACCACTTTGTTACCGTTTCTTTCAAATAAAACTTCTCTTTGTTGATTCTGCAGCTTCAAAGAAACCATGATCTCTGGATCAAGTTCTTTCAAGTACTTTTCCAATGACTGGGCACTGGCAGAAAAATTAATGGCCATTATCAAAACTGTGGTGAGTGCAATAAGAAAATTCATTTCATGTTTTGTATTAAAATTAGTAAATAGTGAGCATAGTTTCCAGAAGTCATATTCCGCAGTCCAAATCATAGTCCTCAGCTGCCACAAACAAGATTCGATAGTCATTTTTTGAGTAGTCGACGTATCTTTCTTCACTAATCTCCAGCAATACATTCTTTACCTCACTTCTAAACAAGTATTCCGTACTTAGATATGAGAATGAACTAAGCTTTAAACGATATTGGTATTCGTTTCCTTTTGCCAATTAAATATTTATGAAGATTATTGTCTTTCATCTCAATCAAATGAACCGATCTCTTTAGAATTGTTTCAAACGCTTTGAGTTGAAATTTTACAAAATCCCATACGCTAAATCTATACGATATACTAAACTCTCGGCGAATATAAAGTATACAATTTGATATTCTTTAAGCAATAATTCGCTTCTTAATTTTCGTTCTGAGTATGTCCAAAAGTTAGTTGAAATTAAGAGATTCTTTTTCAATGTTTTGGATATGATTTTTAATTTTTTCTTTTAATTTTTCCAAATTATCGTAGTTTTTAACTTTATGTAATTTAGGTTCTATTTTTAGCATTGCTGCCGCCATC
>CAMCYZ010000130.1 GCA_945885545.1 Spirosoma fluviale | reverse complement strand
GTTTCGGCAATCGCCTTCACTTGATCCCATGTTACCGACCCTACTTTGTTACGGTTTGGTTGGTCTGAACCTTTCTTTACTTTAGAAGCCTCTATGAGCAACACAGCTGTTGGAGGTGTTTTGATAACAAACTCAAAGGACTTGTCTGTATAGTAGGTAATCAATACCGGAACCACTTGACCCATTTTGTCTTGTGTTCTAGCATTGAACTGCTTACAGAATTCCATGATGTTGATACCCTTAGAACCCAAAGCTGGACCAATAGGAGGTGCCGGGTTGGCTTGACCACCCTTAGCTTGTAATTTTAAGTATCCTGCGATGTCTTTCGCCATTGTCTTTTTACATTTAAAAATTTGAGAAATACGAACTAACGAACTCAATCTACCGCCATAGCTTTGTAGTCACAATCCAAAGCCTGAAAAACAGATGGTCATCCGATTCTCCAAAGTTTTTTCTCATACTCCTCAGGGGAAGCCTAACATATTGATAATATGACAAGAGACAGAGAAAAACTTCGCCAAAATGGACAAGCTGCCCAAAATGGACTGCAAAGGTAGAAAATTAATTTTTTATTGCAAAAGTTTTTTGGGAGAAAGAAAAGCAAATTAAAACAACTTTTTTCAAGAATAATTTTGTTAATGTTAAAAGTGTCCAAAAGTTATTTTCCAAAAAAGTCTCCCTATCATCATAAAGAACACTTATTGTTGTTCTGATTTGAATTTTATTAGCTTTTTATAAAATTCGTTTTTGGTCAGAATCAAGAACAAGCCACAACAAAAATTTAGTATTTTTGTATGTCAAAAGCGTGGAACATTAACCTTGAGATAAAAGGCAAATAGGAAATAAAATATTCCAAAATCAAAACAGCTGAAATGCCTGAAAAAGAAATAATGGCGTGTGGCTAAAAAATGGGATAGTTTTGCGGTTGCAAATTGCAATAACCATCAAAGTACTTTTTTTGAACGAATACTCAACTTTTGAAATGGCAGAAGTATACTTAGTGATATTTCTTCAATATAAGCTAAACAAGAACGAGAACAAACTGATAGAAATAATATTTAAATGATCAACTACAACAACAAGAGATTCAGCCCAGTAACCAACACCGAAAACGGAGATACGGATTCAGAAACGATTTTTGATTACAAGCAAACAGGAAACGTTCTGAATTCAGATTATTCAGGAGGAAAAATTATCTCGGGTCATTTGATAGGCTTGGTTGACGAGCATGGAAATATCGACATGCGATATCACCACATCAATGTTGAAGGAGAAATGATGACGGGAATTTGTAAATCTAGGCCTGAAACATTACCAAATGGCAAAATAAGACTACACGAAAAATGGCGATGGACTTCGGGAGACTTTTCTGAAGGAGAGTCTGTTTTAGAGGAAATTTAAATCCTAACTTTAAAAGTCAAGCGGTGGTGCGGCGTGTAACCATATTCCAAAATTGCCTTCCGATGAAAAATGGTTGGATACCCTGCGTTTTCGTGCCATTTGTATCTAGGATATTGTAAAGCCAAATCTTCCATAATTTCGTCACGATAAGTTTTGGCCAAAATAGAAGCTGCAGCAATCGAAAGATACTTGCTGTCGCCTTTGACAATACAAGTGTGAGGAATCATAGGATAGGGCGTAAATCTGTTCCCATCAACGAGCAAATGTTCTGGTTTGATTTTTTCAGAAATCTCATCAACTGCCCTATGCATGGCCAAGAAACTGGCTCTCAAAATATTTATCTGGTCAATTTCCTCGTTAGAAGCCTCCGCCACGGCCCATTCCAAAGCACTTTTTTCTATTTCAGTTCTAAGTTCAAGTCGCTGCTCTTTATTGAGTTGTTTAGAGTCGTTCAACCACGGGTGTTCATAATCTTTTGGAAGAATAACTGCCGCAGCCACCACCGGCCCAGCCAAACAGCCACGGCCGGCCTCATCAAGGCCTGCTTCTATATAATTTATATTGAAATATGGGAAGAGCATGATCTAACAAATTACATCAAAAAGTAAAAATCACAAAAAAAAACGAGTAAAGAATATGTAATTGAAATCATTTTCAATTTTAGGAAGAAAATAAAATCAAAATTAAAAACATATTTGAACCCGAAACGGTTTTTTTTTGATTATTCAATGAAACCACTAATTGATTCAATGCTTCTAAAAAACGCGTACAGCGGAATCTCTCCCAAAATTTGGCTCTTGGCATTGGTGATGTTTATCAACAGGGCGGGTACGATGGTGGTTGCATTTATGACCGTGTACACTACTCAAAAGCTACATTTTTCGATTGAAAATGCTGGTTTTGTGATGATGTCGTTTGGCTTTGGGGCTATTCTAGGTTCTTATTTAGGCGGAAAACTAACGGATATCTTCGGATATTTTTTCGTTCAGTTTGGTAGTTTATTTATTGGTGGATTGCTATTTTTTGTTGTAGCCGAAATCCAAACATTCGAACTTCTATGTGTAGCTACGTTCATCCTTTCGGCTTTTGGCGAAGCTTACAGACCGGCCAATTCCGTCAGTATTGCACACTTAAGCACACCCGAATCTTTCACAAGGTCTATATCATTGGTTAGGTTGGCTATTAATTTGGGTTGGGCTATGGGTCCGGTTTTGGGTGGTTTTCTTGCCACCAGAAATTACAAATACCTATTTTGGGCTGATGGCGTTACCAATGTTTTGGCTTCCTTCATCGTCCTGATTTTCCTAAAATCAAAATACATCAAAAAAGCAAAAATCTCGAAAGCCGAGGCAAAACTCAATAGAGCAGAATCACCGTGGAGAGACAGCACATTTATGATTTTTATGGCTTTTACCACCATTTATGTCATGTCTTTTTCCCCTCTGTTTGTGGTTTTGCCAGTGTATTACAAAGAGATTTGCCTTATGTCGGAGTTTCAGATTGGTTTAATGATGGGAATAAATGGCCTTTTGGTGGCTTTGCTAGAAATGCTCATCATATACAAACTTGAAGGTAAATATACCAAACTACAACTGATTATTTTTGGTTGTTTTCTGCTGGTTGTGAATTATGTTATTTACCTCAATTTTACGGTATATGCTTGGATGTTGATAGGGATAATTTTTGCTACTTTCTCAGAGATATTCGCCATGCCATTTATGAATACCTACAGCTTAGAGAGGGCAAAATCTCATAACCAAGGACAATATTCTGCGGTGTACGCCATGTCTTGGCCAGTTGCCCATATAGGCTCATCACTGCTAGGCACTCAGGTTATTAGCCGGATTGGATACGATGCACTATTGCTGGTTTTAGGAGGCTTGGCGGTGTTGGCTACTACGGGATTTTTTGTTTTGTCAAAACGCAGTGCAATTTTTAAAATCGCAGCTGATGAAAATTAAACTGTATTTATACCAAAATTCTCTTGAAATATTTTACTCAAACCTCTATCAGCGATTTGAAAAATCGTTTAACGGCTTAAGGGAGATATTCTGTTGGACAATTTAGGAAAATTGCATTAAACAAGTTCGGCAATCACCGTCTCACCACCAACAGGTTTATCCTCAAGATTCACCAGAATCTTGGTACCTAGCGGAAGGTAAATGTCAATTCTCGAACCAAATTTGATAAACCCAAATTCTTGACCTTGCGTAACGGCTTGTCCTTCTTTTACATACCAACATATCCTGCGAGCCAAGGCTCCAGCTATCTGACGAAAAAGAACCTCAGTGCCGTTCGGGTGTTTGGTTACAACCGTTGTACGTTCGTTTTCGGTACTACTTTTGGGGTGCCAAGCCACCAAATATTTTCCTGGGTGATATTTAAAATATGAAACAATACCTGAAAGCGGATTAAAGTTGATGTGTACATTCAAAGGAGACATAAATATGGAAATCTGAATTCGTTTGTCATTGAAATATTCTGTTTCAATAACCTCCTCTATAACCACTACCCTACCATCGGCTGGAGCAATGATATGTTTTGGGTTTATTGGGGTTTTTCTTGTAGGTTTGCGAAAAAATTGCAATACAATAAAGAACAATAAAAGGCACACCGCAAACACGAAATAGTGCAAAACTTCCATGCCAGGAGTAAAGTATTTAACTATACTATATATTATTGCCAGCGTTAATGTAGATACTATTAACGAGCCCGTGCCTTCTTTATGTATTGTCATTTCAGGGTTAGTAATTATGAGAAAAATTTCGCAAATATACGATTTTAGCCATTTTATACTTGTTTTTTTTCAGTAATTAATTGTTTCTGTTTTAAAATATAAAAATGATAAACGAGTTTTAGGTATCTATGAACGAGAACATTGATTTTTGGAGAATGTGGTCACGCAATGATAAATGGCCTTTGTTTTTCGGTCTTTTCTTATTGACCGCCCTAGTCTGTTTTGGGCTATTTTTCTACCTAAAAGACATAGAAAACATTCTTCACTGGGATGTTTTAAGTGAGCTTCACGAAAAAATCATTGCAACTAATTCGTTTTTTTATGACGAGTTTAAGTTTTCGGCCTCAACGCCAGTTTGGTACATCAAGGAGCGTTATATACCTTCTTTGGTTGAAATCAATCAACTCGCATTTTATATTTTATTGGGTAGCGGCTTCATAGGTCTTTCCATGTTATTGACGGGCTTAGCCAGGCTCAAAGGCATTTGGTTTCTTATTGGAGCATTGGTTATTGGTGGGTTTGTCATTAGTTTAAGAATAGAAAGCGTATTCTTGAGTAACTCCAACTTGCCCTTCTTATTGGTTTTTGTCATCATTGGAGGTTTTTATTATTACACCAACAATTTCTATCAAAACCTTAGCACCCTCGCAACTCTCGTCATTTGGATATTTATATGGTCTATTTTGGTTTTGTTGGCAAACAAATATTCGGCTATTAATCAGCCAAATATATCATTGGTGGCTTACGGTTTGGTTGGTTTTTTGGTAATCCTTGCCGTTTTCATATTTCTGATTTCGCATGAAATTATTGCTGGCTTGGTGTGGTTAGTTTCTAAAAATTCACAAAAAGGAAAAAACTCACTCCCTCAGTTTCTGATAATAGCCTTGATATTTTTAGCCAACGTTCTTTTGGTATATCTTGAAAACACCAAGCGAATTGAGAAAAGCTCTTTTGTAATATCACCTATTATTCTATTTATCACAAGCAGTTTATTAGGCATTTGGGGTTTCCGCCTGTTTCTCCATCAAAAAGATTGGTTTAGTTTTCAAAAATCTGGTGCTTGGATTTATCTGGGTATGGCCACTATTTCTATGGCCACGGTTGGTTTTATTTTCGGAACCAATAACGACCCCCTGATTGATCTTTTCGAAGACTTTGTGGGCATTTCGCTTTTGGCCGTCGGCCTAACTTTTATTGTCTATGTTTTGATTAACTATATTCAGATTTTCAAACAAGGCCTAGAGGTGCACAAAGTGTTGTATAAGGCACCGTTTAACAAGCTTATATATGCCCGAACTATCTCGGTATTTCTGATTCTATTTTTGTTTTCTTTGAGCAACTTCCACTCTTTTTACCAAGCCAAAGCGGGCTTGAACAATGCCATAGGAGATTTTTATCTAGCAGAGGGCGACCTCAAAGCTGCCGAGACATTTTACAAGGAATCTACCCACAGCGACCTCTATAACCACAAGGCCAACGTGTCTTTGGCATCGCTGGCACTAAGTCAGGGCGATAAAATAAATGCTGCATTTTTTTTCAATCAAACACTGGAGCAAAAACCCAGTCCTTATACGTTTGCCGGCCTCAGTGCAAGTTTAGAAAACGAAAACCTTTATTTTGAGGCTCTTTTTGCATTGCAAAAAGGTCTGAAAAAATATCCAAACAATAGTCATTTGCTCGTTAATCTAGCCAACCTCCAAGAAAAATCAAAACTCACAGACAGTGTGCTTATAAACCTTGACTTGGCACTCAAAAACTGCAAGAAATGCGAAGTAGAAAATACCAATTTCTTGGCATTCTGGATAGAAAACGCTAAATCCGAAAAGCTGGAGGAAATGTCGAATTTAGTAAAGGACCTGGAATACAACGGACTGCAGGCCAACAGATTTGCCGTGAATAGAATGCTGGAAAAAGAATCGGTATTTACTTCGTTTGAGCTCAGCAAAGATTCTGCCCTAGACATGAGTCGGGCAGCCCTACTCTTCAATGCCGTAAGCAACTCTAAAACGATAAACCAAACCAATGTTAACGCTGAAATCATAAAAAAACTTCAAAACAATGCTTACAATGAACCCGTTTTTGAGTCGCTCAGTTGGACCTACGCACAACAAAACTACATAAGAGAATCTAAAGCTATTGGCATCAAGCAACTCTATTTGCTGGCTAATTCTAATACAAAATACAAAAAAATATACAACCAAAACCTCGGTCTCTGGCTCATGAAAGAAGGCGTGTTAGACCAAGCACTTTTAAGACTCAAAGCCGCTGGTGATAGTTCGTCGGCTGCTTTGCTAACCAATGCCAATCTCCAACAAAAAGTAGAAAAAGACCTGCAAGCTCAATCTGATGAATTTGGCTCTGGAATTTCTTTAGAAAATTATCTAGAAGTGCTCAAAAAAGCTCCATTCAATCCCTACCTTATTGAGAGAATTGCCAATTTTTTGACCTCTAAGAATAAGAAACTAGAAGCCTACAAAGTACCGTTTTATGCAGCAGAGGTTAACACCGAGTCGGCTTTGATATGGAAAACTCTGGTAAAGAAAGCCTTGGACATTTCAGAATATGAATATGCTCAGGACGGTATCAAAAAATTAGAAACACTCTTACCCAGCAACGAATTGGCCAACATAAAAAAGCAATATAAGGAACAAAAGGAAAAAGTTCAATCTGCTGGATTTTAAATTGGATTTTTGCTTAATTTAATCAGATTTTTAGGTACTTTTGTATGAAATTTATCAAAAACGATGCTATTTGTGGAGAAAAATTAAAATTCAATATTTTATAATTTCGTTTCAGAAATATTGGGTGTTTTCTTAAATTTGCCATGAATTGAGTTTAAACCATATCATTTTACAAAACAAAACAACATGAAGTTTGTCGTTTCGTCATCAGAACTAGTAAAAAACCTTTCAAATATTAGTGGAGTTATCGCTCCCAATCCTCTTGTTCCGATTCTGGAAAACTTCCTTTTCGAACTCGACAAAAATTCACTAATTGTTACTGCCTCTGACATGCAAACTGTAATGGTGGCAGACTTAATGGTGGACTCAAGCGACTCGGTTTCGGTAGCTATACCAGGTAAACTTTTAATGGATACTCTAAAAAGTCTACCTGAGCAGCCTATTACGGTTAGTATCAGCAACGAGACTTTCGGTGTAGAAATAACTACCTCCAATGGACGTTTTAAAATAGCTGGTGAAAATCCAATGGATTTCCCAAGAGCTCCTCAGGTGAATAAAAACTTCAACATTGAACTTGACTCTCAGATTCTGGCTTCTGCCATCAATAATACGCTCTTTGCGACAAGTACCGATGACCTCCGCCCAGCTATGACGGGTGTGTACATTGACATACAAGAAGAAAGTACAACTTTTGTAGCCACTGATGGACACAGACTTATCAGGTACCGTAGAGAAGACATAAAATCTTCTACTCCGACCACTATGATTTTGCCAAGAAAAGCCTTGAACTTAATCAAGATATCATTGCCATCAGGTTCTGTGCCGGTTATTACCGAATTTAGCAATTCAAATGCCTTCTTTAGCTTTGGAAACATAAAGTTGATTTGTAGATTAATAGACGAGCGTTATCCAGACTATGAAAATGTGATTCCAAAAGCTAACCCGCACCGCATGACACTAGAAAGGTCTAAGTTTTTGAATTCATTGAAAAGGATTGCCATTTTCTCAAACAAAACAACCCACCAAATCAGACTCAAAATAACCGCAGATGAATTAACAATTTCTGCTGAAGATTTGGACTACTCCAACGAGGCCGTAGAAAAAATCTCATGTGAGTACGTTGGAGACGATATGGAAATAGGTTTCAATGCTAAGTTTTTGGCTGAAATGCTGAGCAACATAAGTTCGTCCATTATCACAATGGAGCTGTCCCTACCAAACAGAGCCGGCTTGATTATACCTTCTGACAAAATAGAAAACGAAGACATTTTGATGCTCGTGATGCCTGTAATGTTAAACTCGTATTCTTAAAGACAATATAAAACCTTTTCTTTATAGATCTAAGCCCCGGATTTCTGGGGCTTTACTTTTTTAAAAGAAATTTACTTTTTGACCTAGTTTATCCAAAATAACTCGCAATTCTTCGGGTCTTTGGGTACCAATGAGTAAGTTCGAAGAGTCTTTAAAGTTGACTTGTAAACCCATATTTCCCTTGATATTGTAAGCCTTTCCACCAAACCCGTATCTTAATCCCCAGCCGCCAAACTCTGTCAATGGACGGTATTGCCGAATATAAACTGCAGAAACTTCATCCCAGCAAATAAACTTAAATTTTAAGTGTAAAGGGAAGAGTTTAACGTAAAGGCCTTTAGCCGTAATGACCGTTTCCAGACGGACATTCCAGAATAATAAAATTACGCACAAGGGTACTATAACTGGCAAAAACATACGCATGCCACTTCCCACAAATATTTCTTGGAGAGCGTTATATTCTAATAAAATATGAACCATTGAATAAAAAAAAAGGTCAACAATGGTAGCCAAATCCACCATTGGGTAAATCTTTGGATTTCTTTAAAGAAAATATCTTTATTGTGCATGTTAAAAAGAACGTGTGTACAAAATTTACAAAGTACATCTAAAAAACAAAAAAGCCACGAAACTAGGTGTCTCATGGCTTTGGTTTTTTTTAAAATATCTTATAATTCTTTAATTCTTATTTTTCTGAATGAAACCATGTCGCCATGGTCTTGGAGGGAAATTTTTCCCTTGGCGTGGGCTTTTGCATAAGGCCATTTAGCAAACTTGCTTCCAGCCACATCATCCGCCCACTTTACGCTGCCATACTCGTAAGAAGCCGTTTTTATGCCATTCACAAAGTGCTCGATCACGTTGTTTTTAATCACCAACTTGCCTTTGTTCCATTCTCCAGCTGGTTTTACAGCTTTCAGATCTAGCGGGGCTTGTATGTCGTAGTTTGCACCCGTTTTTTGAACGTCTTTTATTTTGTCAGGATAATTTACGTCATCGATAATCTGAAATTCGGGTCCAGCGGCATAGGGAGCAAAAAGCTCCTTGTTGTTTACATCCTCTAAAACCTTATATATTACGCCACTGTTGCCTTTGGGTGCACACTTAAACTCGAACTCAAGAATGTAATCGCCATATTCTTTGTCGCTCACCAAGTCGCCGTTGCCGCCATGTGTCATCAGCACGCCATCCATTACGTGCCAGCCTTTTACGCCCGTTTCCTTCCATGTGTGCCAACCGTTGGTTGTTTTGCCGTCAAAGAGGTTCACCCATTTGTTCTTTTGGGCAGAAACCGACACCGTTAATAAGACCAATCCTACTGCAAATATTTTTTTCATCTTTAAGGTTTTTTTTATAAATATAAGTGTTTTTTTAAAAA
This sequence comes from Spirosoma fluviale, assembly GCA_945885545.1. GTDB lineage: Bacteria > Bacteroidota > Bacteroidia > Cytophagales > Spirosomataceae > Leadbetterella > Leadbetterella lacustris. The sequence goes on along the minus strand of CAMCYZ010000130.1, from coordinate 1,887 downwards.
CTTAATAAAAAATCGGACAAACGATTTTTTTCAAAATTCATACTTAATAGCCAAGGCAGGCTCATTTTTGTATTTATCTATGGCTTTTTTAGAAATCCAAACTGTGGTTAGATCGCCTTTGGTTTCCCATTTTAGAGTTTCGGATTCACCAACAATGTTTACTTTCGAGCCCTTTTTCGGCGAGTTTCCTTTCCAAGTAATTGTCTCCTTTAAAAGTTTATCCGAAGTGATTTTTTGAATAGCAAAGGCATAATTGTCCTTACTTTTTGTAAAATAAACGTCTCCCGATTGAAAAACCTCTAAACTTCTGGTATTGTAAATTGCCTCTCCAAACTTATTCATCCAAACACCTATCTCGTTCAATCTACTGATTTGTTCGGGCAAAAACTCTCCCTCCGCTGTTGGCCCAACACCAAGTAGCAAATTGCCTCCTTTGGCCACAATCTCTATCAAGGTATGAATTACTGTAGCAGCCGGTTTAAATTTATCGTTAGGCACAAAGCCCCAAGCTCCTCCCAAAGTAATACAGCTTTCCCAAGGGTTTTCAGATCTTTCTTTTGGAATCGCTTGCTCGGGTGTACGGTAGTTTTCAAATTCGCCATGAACGGTTCTGTCCACTATCAATATGCCTTCTTGGTTTTTCCTGACCATTTTAGCCACTTGGGGCATATTTATTTCTTGGTCAAAGTCAGGAATTGGAGCACCCCAAGCAAGCACCTCGTCTGTTACAGTATTTCTGGGCCTCACCCAGCCGCCATCTAGCCAAAGAATATCTACTTTGCCATAGTCAGTAGTGAGCTCGTTGAGCTGATTATGTGTATATTCTACAAATTTATTCCAACGCCAAGGATGTTTCCTGATATCATAATTCACATTTCTGTTCGGCGTAGAATGCCGGTCCCACCAAAAATACTGCGAGTGCCAGTCGGGTTTTGAATAATAAGCTCCTATTAAAAAATTCTGTTTTCTAAATGCATCGAAGACAAACTTTGCCACATCGGCTTTGGGGTTTTCTTTAAAAGGTCCATTAGAAATTTTAAAATCCGAGAACTTGGTATCGAACATATTAAAGCCGTCGTGGTGCTTGGTCGTAAAAACCAAATACTTCATGCCAGCAGTTTTGGCAGCAGTAGCCCAAGCCTCTGGATTAAATTTTACAGGGTTTAATGATTTATTTTGACCCCAGTACCATTTCTTATATTCTGCGTAGTTACTCATCGAGTCTCGGTTAATCCAGTCCTCATCACACAAGCTCCATGACTCTATGATACCAGGAACGGCATACAATCCCCAGTGTATAATGATGCCGAACTTCTGATCCCGCCAATTTTCCAGATTTTGGGCAACCTCTTTCTCTTTGGGATATTGATATTCTGAGGAAACAGGATGAATGGTAGACTGAGAAAAAGAAATTCGACTTCCCGTCAAAAGCATTAAAGAGATCAGCAATATTTTATTCATGTAGGTAAACATTTATTGAACACAAATTTAAGATTTTAATGGTTTTTTAAAATATTTATTAAAAAAAATTACTTTCAAACGGATAAAATAAAATATTTACTTTCTAAAACATTAGTATCTAATATACAAGTACTTATATATTTTGATTTAGAATTAAAATAAACACCACACCCTGAAAAAAGATGGAATAAATACTTAACCATTAGAATATTACATCCTTTTTAATAAATTTAACCGTTTGACAGTATCTTGCATAAAAAAATTTGTTTTGGAGAACTCAAATTTCTGAACAAAGAGGTGAAAAAGCTAAACTTTGGATCCTTTTTATGTTTTTACAAGGTTATTAAAAATCAACCCGTTTTTAACCGTTTGACAGTAAAAAAACTATCAAATAACGATATTCAACCCAATAAATAAAACTCAGTA
>CAMCYZ010000129.1 GCA_945885545.1 Spirosoma fluviale | reverse complement strand
TGGCTGGGAGGGTACCGCTCGCCCTAGTTTTTCAGTACAGGCTTTGGGTAAAAAAAATCAACCAGCAAATGACTTCGCTGGCTAATTTTAACAATATTTGTACTTCTCCAAGATTCATCAGTTAAACTTGAGTTTTTCAGCAGACCCTAATTAATTTGAGCTTTTGATAAATACCTACAAATCTGTAACTTGTGGGTAAAATAAGGAATAAAATGAACTTTAGGTTTAAAACTCTATCAATATTTGAATTTCAAGAAAGGTTTAATGATCAACACTTTTGTCAAAGTTTATCTAGATGAATTGAAGTGGGAAAAGCATTTAGGCCTTTGAGATGTGGTTACACAAAATATTGTGAAGCTTCCTGACCTTTTGAAAGTTAGTGTAATCGTTTCCGTGTTACGGTATCGGTTACCTAAGACTCTATATTCCAAGTGCAAAAATTTACATAATGAAAATTATTTACTATGTATTGAATAGTAAAAAGCTGATTTCCTCAACCGAATTAAAAAAAGGAAGAGTTACGGCATAAATTGAGGTAGTTTATTAAAGAAAAAGCAATGGAATTAACAGTAATTTTCTAATGACCGTAAAAGTTGAAGTGAATGAAACAGTGGTTACTCAGCACGAAGAGCATACGGTTAGTTGAAAAAGTAAGAACAAAAAACTTGTAATATTCGCCAAACAAAAGAAGCAATTAGGTGTTTCAAGAGCCTATGTTATGATTATCAAAAAGTCCTCATCAAACGATATTATTAACCTAAAAGCTAGTATAAAAAAAGGGAAGTTGACAGCATATAAGCCAATAATAAAGAATTTTTGAATATATGATTAGAGTAAAATCAGGCAAGAAAGAAGAGGACTTTCCTAAGTTTCATCGGGTAATAATGGCATTCAAAGGATGATTAAGTCAATTTCACCACTTTTTGAATAATATACAAACATTAGCGAATGATTATACATGTAGATCCAACCGAAATAAGATGAAGGAGGGTGTTTTCCAAAACCTATTGATTAGAATTCTGAAGGTCAAGCCATGCCTGAACCAATTAAAGTCGTTAACAAGTGCCTAAATCAATAAAAAATTAAGCATCGCATACTAACAATTGTCATCCCTTTTAAAACATTTAAAAATAAACTCTTAAATTTGTACCCCTTCCAAAAAGACAACCCCTGAGCAATGAATTATATAATATACCCAAAAGTTACTTTTTCAAAAAAACTGGTCTAAATTGAAGAATTCAAAATTAAAATATCTCAAAGACGAAGAATTGGTAGCTCTTTATGTAGACTCTCAGAAAAATATTTACTTCGAGGAAATATATGAAAGATACGCCAACAAAGTTTACAGGAAATGTTATTCGTTTGTGTATAATCAAGCCAAAGCGGAAGATTTTACTCACGATATTTTCTTGAAACTAATCGTTAAAATCGGTACATTTAAAGAGACTTCAAAGTTTTCAACTTGGTTATATTCAATTACATACAATTTTTGTATGGACCAAATACGTGTTAGCAAAAAGAACCAAGAAGTAGCACTGGAAGGTGATTATGAGCCTGCCGACGACTACGAAGACCAAGACCTGATGCAAATGCAAGGAAGTCAGCTAAATAAAAGTTTAGAAAAAATACCTAGCGACGAAAAAGCATTGATATTGATGAAATATCAAGATGATTTTAGCATAAAGGAAATAGCCGATACGCTTAAAATTACAGAAAGTGCAGTAAAAATGAGGCTTCTACGTAGCAAAGAAAAGCTCAGAAAGCTTTATCTTGAAAACATGGTGGTTTTTGCTCTGATTGTTTTAAAATTGATTTTTTTCTGGAAAAAATGAATATGATTGATGATTTTGATGATGATAATTTGAAGGCTCCTGAAGCACTCAAAGATATGCTAGTGTCAGAGATAGAACTAATACGAGATGCGATGACCATCGTCAATATGTTTCTTGGAGAGAATATGTTGGCTGGTGTGAAATATTTACAAGAATTTGAACCTAAAAAAAACAATACACATGAATAAATTACCAAACATTAAAGATATCCTAATAGATACTTTCTCAAAACTAATAGAACAATTCAGCACATTTACTTCCAACTTTATAAGTGCTATTGTGATTCTTTTGGTAGGCTGGATAGTTGCTAAAACAGCATCCGTAATAATCAAAAACGTACTTTCGAGAGTCGGAATAGACAAAATCGGTGATAAAATCAAAGACATTGAAGCTATTAAAAAGTTCAATTTAGACTTTAAATTGAGCAACGTCATTGCTACAATAGTTTATATATTTATAATGTTGTTTTTGTCTGTTTCGGCAGCAGACAAATTGGGCGTACCGGCCATATCCAACATGTTTTTAATGTTGGTTAACTTCATACCGAAGGTTATGGTAGCAGGTGTAATGACCTTGCTGGGTCTGTTTCTTTCAGATTTAGCACGAAACTTTGTGGTTGCTCTTTGCAAATCCTTTAACATAGCCTCTGGGAAACTCATTGGCATGGGGGTTTTCTTCTTTTTGTTGTTTATAACCATAATATTGGCTTTAGGCCAAGCGGGAATCAATACCGCACTTTTAGAGTCAAGTTTTAATATAATAGTAGGTGGAATGGTATTGGCGTTTTCTATTGGTTATGGGTTTGCCTCCAAGGAGATATTGTTAAATATTATTAGTTCGTTTTACTCTAAAAATAAATTCATGGAAGATCAAGTAATAGAAATACAAGGAACCAAAGGAAAAATATTATCAATAGACAACACAAGCATAACCTTGGAAACCGAAAGTGGTCAAACGATATTCCCTCTAAAAGTCCTTCAATCAGAAAAAGTGACTTTATACAATTGAGAACGTCTCTAAATAAATAACACTTAAACAAATTTTAATTTCGATGAACAAAATTTCATTTACAGTTTTACTTAATCTATTGCTAGTTTTTGGATTAATGGCACAAAGACCCGAAAAGCCGTTGCTTAAAAATATGGAAGACTCTCTTAAGTATGGTTGGTGGACCAAAGGCACACAACTTGGTGCCAATTTTAGCGGCTCTGCATTTAGCCAATCGTGGCAAGGTGGCGGTGTAAACAATATTGGTTTTGGGGCGGTATTTAATAATAAAGCAGTATTCACAAAAGCAAAAGGGGCATTTACGAGTGACCTTCAACTACAATTAGGCTTCTTGAATAACATGCCTAAAGTAAACGGCATAACTCAAAGAGAATTCAGAAAAAATATTGATAGGTTATTTTACGATGCCAAATATGCCAGAAAAATCAGTGACAAGCTCAATTGGTTTGCAGGAGTTAACTTACTATCTCAATTCTTAAATGGTTACGATTATGCCAACACCAAAAGACCTGTAATTTCAAGCCTTTTTGCTCCTGCCTTTCTTTCAGAAGGGGTTGGTCTGGAATATAAAGCATCACCCCATTTGATGCTTTCTTTTGGAGGAGCAACCTTACGACAGACATTTGTAATGAATGAGGAAGTTTTTGAAAACACCAAAAAAGCAGGTACTACGAAAGATGGAAAACCTACTTTCTATTCTTATGGTGTTGAACAAGGCAAAAAAATGCTTTTCGAAGCGGGTTTTCAAGGAGTAGCTGCTTATGACAGAAATATTTCTAAAAACTTAAACATCAAAGCGAGGTGGCAGTCTTTCTATGCCTATGCACCAATATCTAAAGCCGTCGACCACAACGTTAATGTTATTTTGACAGCAAAGCTCAATAAATATGTCAACCTGAATATGGGACTGATTGGTATATTTGACAGAGATCAAATATCTAAGAATGATGTGGTTGGAGGTAAATTTAATAGTACTTGGCAAACAAATGGAGGCCTAAACCTAGGTTTTGGAATTCAATTGTAACCAATTTTTTTAATTTAAATCTATATAATAATCATGTTAAAAGAATTCAAAAACTTTATCTCAACAGGAAACGTAATTGACCTTGCCGTTGCTGTAATTTTAGGAGCTGCCATAGGTGGTGTAGTAAATGGTTTTGTTTCTGATATAGCCATGCCATTTATAGGTCACTTTACTGGTGGTGTGGACTTTTCAGAACTAAAATATGTTTTGGATGAGCCTGTATTAGGTGTAGACGGAGCAATTGTTACTCCTGAAAATGCCATAAAATATGGATCATGGCTTAACAGTATCATTAAATTAGTAGCCGTTGGATTAGTTTTGTTCTTGATAGTTAAAGCTTACAACAAAACCAAGAAACCAGTAGAAGCTGCAGCACCTAGTGGTCCTTCAGAAATTGATTTGCTAACTGAAATTAGGGACGCCTTGAAAAAATAAGAAGAACGAGAAAATTTTCAAAGAGGGGTAATCAAGCGAGATTTCCCCTCTTTTTATTTTGCGGCGATATATTTTAAAAAAATTGCTGATATTTCAGAATTAATAATTTATTTTTGTTTTGAAAACGTTTAGTTTTCTACGTGCTAAAAATATAAAATTCTTAATCCGATGATTCGCTTCAAACTGAAGAACCACCTGCAAGGCGACAAGCAGATATGGTGGATATTGATATTGTTATCACTCATCAGTGTCGTAGTAGTTTACAGCTCGGTTAGTGGCTTAGCCTACCGCAAAAACAATGGAAACACCGAGTTTTTGCTACTCAAACATACATTTTTTCTTTTTATAAGCCTCTGTTTCACCTTCGTGATTCACAAATTCGACTTTACACAATATTCAGGAATTGCTCATATACTTCTTTGGTTTACGCCGTTTTTGATTCTATATACTTTAATGTTTGGTACAAGTGTAGGTGGAGTAAGGCGTTGGGTGAACATATTTGGTTTTTCCTTTCAAACCTCTGACTTTGTGCGGCTTGTGCTTATTACCAATCTCTCGGCCATGCTAGCAAGAAGGCAACATATCGAATACAAAAAACAGGACCTCTATATTATGATATTCTGGACAGGATTAATTGTAGGTCTCCTTTCCTTTTCTAGCTTTTCTACCTCAGTAATATTAGGCATAACTTGTTTCCTCATCATGTGGATAGGTCGTGTACCCAATCGTTATTTGCTATGGATGGTATTTGTACTGATTATTGGCATAGTTGGCGTGTTATCGCTTGGATTAGTCGTAAAGCGTGCCACAGATACTGAGATTGGACGTGTACAGACCGTTATAGATCGTACCGAAAGTTTTGTAAACAAAGACCTAGATGGCAATGGCAAAACTGGCGGTGAACATGGCAGTGTGAGTGACCAAAAAGACTACGCCCTTATAGCCATTGCAAGAGGTGGTATCTTTGGTATAGGCCCAGGAAACAGTAGTCAAAAAAACATACTTCCCGATGCATTCTCTGACTTTATTTATTCTATTCTGATAGAAGAATGGGGGCTATTGGGAGGGTTGATTGTAATGGGACTTTACTTGTGGCTACTCTACCGAGGTATCTGGAACATAGAAAACACCAAAAGAGCTTTCGGTGGGCTATTAAGTGTAGGTCTTACATTGAGCATAGTCTTGCAAGCTTTTGCCCACATGTTTATAAACGTCGGCCTTGGACCTGTGACAGGCCAAACCTTGCCCTTGATTAGCATGGGTGGCACAGCTGCAATGTTTACATCAATAGCCATAGGTATAGTTTTAAGTGTCACAAAAAACGCAGACAAAGAATGAACAACGAAATTAGAGTTATCATATCGGGTGGTGGCACAGGAGGCCATATATTCCCTGCAGTGGCCATTGCTAACGAAATAAAAGCTCAAAAACCAAATGCCAAAATTCTATTTGTGGGAGCTTTGGGTAAGATGGAAATGGAAAAAGTGCCAAAGTCGGGCTATGAAATTGTAGGTCTACCGATAGCTGGTTTTAACCGATCCAATATGTTAGCAAATATATCATTTCCGTTTAAACTGGTGAAAAGTTTGTTTTTGGCAATTAAAGTACTAAAAAACTTCAAGCCAGACATTGCCATAGGTGTTGGCGGTTTTGCTAGCGGACCTACATTAAGAATGGCTAATCTACTCGGCATAAAAACCTTGATTCAAGAACAAAACTCTTACGCAGGTGTAACCAACAAAATCCTCTCAAAAAAAGCAGAAAAGGTTTGTGTAGCCTATCCAAATATGGAGGCGTTTTTCGATAAAGAAAAAATAGTTTTCACTGGAAATCCTGTGAGAGGGGATTTGACCAAAATAGAAATAAGCTCATCCCAAGCCAAAAAATCCTTCGGTTTAGAATCTGACCGCAAAACGTTGTTGGTTATTGGAGGTAGCCTAGGTGCTTTAAGTATCAACAAAGGCATTACAAATGGCCTTAAAGAGCTGTTAAACAACGATTTGCAGATTATTTGGCAAACCGGAAAAACATACATTGATCAAGCAAGAGAAGCCGTTGACAATTTACAGAGTAAACGTGTTTATGTGTCTGATTTTATATATGAAATGGACAAAGCCTATGCAGCAGCAGATTTGGTTGTTTCCCGAGCTGGAGCATTGTCGGTTTCAGAACTTTCTTTAGTGGGTAAAGCGGCTATTTTAATTCCATATCCATTTGCGGCCGAAGATCACCAAACACAAAATGCCCTCAGTTTGTCATCAAAAGATGCCGCCATTTTGGTGAAAGACGCTGAAATAGCCGACCATTTGGTTGATACTGTAGTTGATTTGGCCGAAAATGCAACCAAGCTCGGAGTATTGTCAGAAAATATTCGGAAATTCGCAAAACCTCAAGCTGCCAAAGAAATAGTAGAGGAAATTTTTAAAGTAACCCAACAATGAAACATTGATGACTAAGAATTTAGACAAACCGGAAAATGATTATTTCGTAGCGTCTTTACAACTTAGCGGTAAATTATAGACCTATGAAAATCTTCTTCTCAGAAAATAATGTCGATTACGGCACTTATACTTTCAATTATGCTATTTACGCCCAGAAAGAATCTATGGCAGAATTGACTGAGATATATGACAAAGGCTTTCTACCTTATACGGGCAACATAAACATCGAAAGTGACCTCTTTTATCTTGCCAGAAGTTTAAGGGTTGACCTCCAAAACTTTGATGATACCTCAGAAAACCGCCGTGTAAATAGATTGGTTGAACCACTTGAAATCAAACTTGAGGTTTTAGACAAAAGTACTTTTGACACCAAAGATGCAGAATTTGTAGCATTTTGCTCCAATTATATCAACGAGCGTATTGGAGAAGACAACATGAGTTTGGAAAGATGGGACTATATTTTGGCACAAGAAATCGGCACCCATTTTTTTAAATTTAGTAATTCTGAAAAGGTGCTTGGCTATGTATTGGCAGCTATAAACGAAGAACTGGTACACTATTGGTTTGCGTTTTTTGACACCGAATACATGCGGACACATTCGCTGGGAAAATGGATGATGTGGCGTGTAATACACTGGAGCAAAGACAATAACAAAAAAAACATTTACCTTGGCACGGCCTACAAACCCGCTGCATTATACAAAATCCGTGACCACAAAGGTTTGGAATTTTGGGATGGACAAAAATGGAATACCGAGACGAAAATATTGAAAGATTGGTGCCAAACCGACCTTGAACCAAAGGCATCGGATAGATTTAAACTTTTAGAGGAACCCAATAAATTTTTGAGTGAGTTATGAAAATGCCAAAGCTTAAAAAACCCGTAAATTATGCAATAGCAGGTTCTCTCGCTGCTTTTGCACTGTTTTTGATATTGGCCGCCACCAAAAACAACTCCTTGAGACGATGTCAAGGGCTGGAAACCCAAATAAAGGATAACTCAGAACAGTTTTTGGTTAACAAAGAAGATATTGAAAAATGGATTACTCAGTATGGTAATGACCCTTTTGAAGGAAAAATAATAGAAAATATTAATCTTGAAAAAGTAGAAAAAAGAGTTCTTGAGAGCGGAACGGTTAAAAGCTGCCAAGCATACTTTGATCTTCACGGCTATTTGGTCTTAGACATAGAAGCATACAAACCAGTTGGTAGAATTTTGAATAATTCTGAAAACGGAGACCGATACATCGACAATGAAGGCAATATATTTCCAGCATCTAAGCATTTCAGCCCAACGGTGTTGCTCATCAGCGGGGGCTACATAAACAAATTAAAAAGTTTGAAATCAGAAAAAAACAGCGATTTGTTAGATCTGATTAATACTATAAGTGAAGATGAGTTTTGGTCAGCACAGATTACACAAATAGATGTGAACGAAAACAAAGAAGTGACCATGATTCCGCTGATGGGCAAAAACACGATAGAGTTTGGAAAACCAGAAAACATAAATGCCAAATTTGATAAGCTTTTTGTGTTTTATAAACAAATACTCCCACAAAAAATTTGGAGTGACTTTTCGAAGGTTAGCGTAAAATATGAAGGTCAAATAGTTTGTAATTGAGTGATTTTAAATAAGTTTGTATAAATATTTATTTGCAGTTTAATAATATAAATCTGACATGGAAGAAGATAATTTGGTAGTGGGTCTCGACATAGGTACTTCAAAAATCAGTGCAGCTGCTGGTTCTTTGCAAAAAGACGGAACCATAAAAATCAATGGTTTTGTGGAGAGAGCTGTGGTGCCGAAAGACGAAGTCCTCCGAAACGGCGAGATAGAAAATGCTCATCGAACCATAGAAATAATTGATGAGGTTTTGGAAGAACTTGCCGATAAACTGACCATTAATTTAGAATCCGTAAATGTCAACATTTCAAATCCTGAAATTAATTGGCATTTTCACAAAGGGAAAGTGACCAAATCTGGTGAAAACAAGCAAATACAGCAAGCTGATGTAGATAAACTAGCCGACGATGTGAGAGTAACTTTCAAAACTCAACCGGGTAGAATAGTGCTGCATTGTATGCCGCAGGATTTTTATGTAAACGACATAAAAGCTGGAGAAAAAGTAGTAGGTAAGTTTGGTGTACAAATTGGCGGTGACTTCTTTTTTGTCACTTCCAAGTCTGAGAGTTTAGAACATCTCCATTACACCCTAAAATGTGTAAAAGCAAAAACTGACGACAATAAAGCGGCTCCAATTCAAATTGAAAACGTACTGTTGAGTTCGGTTGCTGACTCGTTTGCACTCTTAGATAGTTCGATAGACGACAAACGCAATGGCGTTGCTATTGTGAACATTGGTGCCGAAATGATGGAGATTTGTGTTTACCTCAAAAATGGCATTCGCTATTTTAAAGCCATTCCAATTGGTGGTAACTCCATCACAAAAGACTTGGCAGATACTTTCCACATAAGTTTTGAAGAGGCCGAAATCCTTAAAAAAATAAGCGGAAACATACCTTCAAACAGTATCAGCGACACCGAAGCTGCTGTTATCGAACGTAAAAAAGACCTTGCCCCAGTTGAAATAATCCTTAAAAATGCCTCTACAGTAGTTGAATGGCGTTTGCGAGAAATTGCGGCCATTGTTAAAAGCGAACTTGTACGCTCGGGATATGACGGTATGCTAACCAATGGCATAATACTCACGGGTGGAACAGCCTCTATGGGCATTATCAAAGATATTTTCATTGATGTTTGTAAAATAAAAGGTGTAAGAAAGGCCAAAATGAGTAGCAAAATCAATTTTAATGGCCACGAGTTTTTAAACAAGCCCAAATATTCCACTATGCTTGGTTTAATAATGGCTCCAAATTTTGCTTTTGATACTCGACTGGATAATAGAATCCTTAAGCACACCACTATAAAAGACATGAAAGTAGAGGTTACTGATAAAAGCACAGAAACCGTAAAAGAAACCAAATCTACTAAAAAACCGATATTTGAGATGCTAAAAGATCTTATCATCGACAAAAAAATGAACGATGAATATAACAACTAAGGTTTTAGCATACTTAGGAAACTTATGGTAAAAGTGCACAAATATAAAATTGAATTCAATTCCAAGATGGAAAAAATAATAAAAGTAATTGGTGTAGGTGGTGGAGGTGGAAACGCCATGCTCAACATGTACAACCAAGGCATGCACGATGTGGACTTTGTGGCCTGTAATACCGATGCACAGGCTCTCAAGCAATTCCCTGATGATGTTATTCAGCTACAATTGGGAGCTGAACTGACGAAAGGTCTGGGAGCAGGAACCGACTGGAAAGTGGGTAAACAAGCAGCTATTGAAAGTGAAAAAAGCATCAATGACATACTTGCTGACCCTACCGAGATGGTTTTTATCACTGCTGGTATGGGTGGTGGAACCGGCACAGGTGCGGCTCCAGAAATTGCAAGATATGCCAAGGCCAAAAACAGATTGACCATTGGAGTGGTAACGGATCCATTTAGACACGAAGGCCTCGACAAGTTTGAACAAGCCTCCAATGGAATAGCCAAACTCAAAGAATATTGCGACACTGTTTTAGTAATCAAAAACGACCGTTTGGTAGAAATGTATGGCGACCTCGACATTGAGTCCGCCTACAAAAAAGCCGACGAAGTACTGGCCAATGCCGTAAGAAGTATAGCCGAGCTTATCACACGTCCGGGGATAGTAAACCTTGACTTTGCAGATGTCAAAACGGTATTAGGCGACGCTGGTCATGCAGTTATGGGCTCAGCTGAAGCTACTGGGCCAGACAGAGCCTCTCTGGCCATTGAAGCGGCACTGAACTCCCCTCTGCTCGAAAACAACAACATCAAAGGTGCGAAGCGTATTTTGGTTTCGATAGCTTATTCAGATGAGCTTCCTGAATACAAAATTAAAATGTCAGACCAAGCCAAGGTGACGGATTTTGTAGAAAGTCAAATAAAATCAAGAGCCAAGATATTCAAACATGGATTTGCGATTGACCGCTCCTTAAAAGACAAGGTAAGGGTAACCATAGTTGCGGCTAGATTTGACGATAACTTTGAAGAACCAGCTATCGTTGAACAGCCAAAAGAAGAACCTAAGATGGAGGTTGGTAAAGGAATCGATGCTATCATTCCAGTAAAGGCGTCTAAAATAGTTAACTCAAAAGCTACCAATCAAATTGGGCTATTCGAACAAGAGGATAAATTCTTGAAGGGTATCAATGAATTCACTAAAAACGGAGTAGAAATAGAGGATTTATTAGATACTCCAGCTTTTAAAAGATATGGTGTTGAACTTATAGACATAGCTGAAGTCGGAGAAGAAAACCTCGATAAAATAAACCTTTTGAATTTATATACTGAGCTTAGTAATCAGAAGTTGATTGACTAATATTTAGATAAAAAGAACAACTTTTCAAAAAAGACCTCTGAAATTAAATCTCAGAGGTCTTTTTATATCCATTGAATTTGTAAACTTTTGAATTTATCAAAACCAGTTCTTACCAAAAATGCCCTACTGTTTAATGGCTAATTGTCCAGTTTCACAACGTTGTTGGCGGCTTTAGCCCGCCCTTCGAGCGTAGTGGAGGCGTAGCCGGAACGGAGCTCGAAGGGCGGGCGTGAAAAAATTTGAATACTTTTGTTCTACTAAAAATAAAAATATGGGACAAACTTATCACG
>CAMCYZ010000128.1 GCA_945885545.1 Spirosoma fluviale | reverse complement strand
GAATAGAAATCATGCTTTGAGATGATTTTTAAACTATTAATAGATTTTCTTTGCGTTCAAAGGTTTTATCCATCCAATGCCCAATTTTTGTAAGTGTTTTGAAAACATCGTTTTTGTTTTATTTAGCTTACTACGCTGCCATGGCAATTGTTAAATCCTGGACCTAAAGTGAGTTTTAGATTTTTGCCCTATGATAGGATAAATAAAAAAAACCGCATCCCTAATTGAGTAAGGATGCGGAAATTCCTTCGAACATTGTTTCTGATATTAACATTATTGGCTAGTATGGCCAATTCTTCAATTTCATTTTAGTTTAATGGTCGAATTGAAACCATTTTAAAATCAGATTTTTGAAATATTTATTGTTAAGTAAAATTATCTAAAATCGTCAATGGTTAATTAAACTGCATCACTAAGGCTCGAAAACGTAAAGTCTCTAATTTTTAAAGGCGGCACAAGATTGCCACTAATTCTCACTGGTTTGCCCATTTCTTCTAAGTTATTGAGCATAATAACCGGGCTTTCGTTGAACCTAAAGTTTTTCACCGGGAATTTGATTTTGCCATTTTCAATATAGAAAGTTCCATCTCTGGTTAGACCCGTGTAAAGCAATGTTTGCGGATCAACGGCTCTGATATACCAAAGTCTAGTCACCAAAATTCCTTTGTCTGTGCTTTTTATCAAGTCTGCTAATGACTTTGTACCACCTGCCATAATGAATGAATCGGGTGGTGGAGTGGCTTTAACTCCTTTTTTGGCTGCCCAGAAACGTGAGTAAGTCATATTTTTTACAACGCCGTTTTCAATCCAATATATTTTTTCCATCGGACGACCATCTCCAGAGAAAGGAGACCCCGGTATTTCAGGATTCATAGGGTCGGAGTAAATGTTTACTCTTTCGTCGAAAAGCTTTTCGCCCAATTTGGTCTCTCCACCTTTTTTGCTCAAAAAACTACGGCCTTCGTCGGCATTGCGGGCATCCATGCTTCGCATCATGTTTTGTAGCAAATCTACCGCAGCAGCTGGTTCAAGAATTACAGTATATTTGCCTGGCTCCAAAGCTTGTGCTGAAGCTGACGCCTTGGCTTTTTGCATAGCCACTTCTGTTACCTTTTTGGTGTTCAACAAGGCCACATCGTTGAAGTCTTGAATACCATAGCCCGAGCCCAAGCCATCATCCGTTCTTACTGTTATAGTAAAGTCAACTTGCGTAGCTTTGTTATACACAAAAAGGCCTTTGGAGTTACCCATGGCCGAATATCCGGCGGTGTCTTCCATGTATCCAGCAGCAGTAAGCTTGCCTTCTCTACATGGTAAAATACTATCTAAAGCCGCTTTGGCTCTTAGATTCGGGTCGATTTTTGCCGTATTTTCTGAAAATGTATTGGTATTCAGGTAAGTTTGAGGTCCGAGCATAGGCATATACTCTGAGTTTTCAGGGGCAAGTCTTGCTATCTCTTCTGCTCTTCTTACTGTTTTTTCAAGCGAAGCATCATCAAACTCATTGATAGTGGCAGTTCCTGACTTTTTGCCATAAACCGCAGTTACGGCCAAAGACTGATTTTCAGACTCACCACTGGTAGAAACCGTGTTTCTGGCATAACGAATATTGCCTGTGCGTCCACCGTTGAGGTTGACGCTCATTTCGTCGGCTTTGGAGTAAGCCAACACCTTATCGATGATTTTCTTGGCTTCTTCTTTTGTTAATATTTTCATTTTTTTTAAAAATTTACCGCTAGGTCGCTAAGACGCAAAGTGTTACTTGTTTGTCAATAAGACTTAGTTATGGTTGTTTAAATCTATTTTGAAAAAGACTGCGATTTCAGGTCCGACTAGCGTCTGACCGCAAATCAAATTAATCACCCTCCCCACTGGAGAGGGCCGGGGTGGGGCTAAATCTTTCTCCCTGTGTTAATTACATTTACGCCATTGAAACGAGTGGTAGAACTACCATGCGACACCGCCGAAACCTGCGAAGGTTGCCCTTTACCATCAAAAAACGACCCGAAAGTACGGTAATCGTCTTTGTCGCACACCTGCACACACGAGTTCCAAAACTCTTGGGTGTTAGATTGATACGCCACGTCGTCGAGCATTCCTGCTATTTCTCCGTTTTTGATTTCGTAGAAAAGCTGACCACCAAACTGAAAATTATAGCGTTGTTGGTCAATAGAGTAGGAGCCTCGGCCTACAATATAAATACCTTTTTCTACGCCTTTTATCATGTCCAAAACACTCAATTTGTCTTTGCCAGGAAGCAAAGAAACATTCGGCATACGCTGAAACTGAACCGAATCCCAGTTGTCGGCATAGCAGCAGCCGTGCGATTCTTTTTCGCCCAAAATATTCACTTGGTCACGTATAGCTTGGTAGTTTACCAACACTCCATCTTTTATCAAATTCCACTCTTTAGACGGCACACCTTCGTCGTCGTATCCCACAGTTCCGAGGGCATGAGGTTGTGTTTTGTCTGCAACAATAGTCACGTTTTTGCTTCCGTAATTAAAGTTTCCGGCTTTCCATTTGTCTAAGGTAGCAAAGCTCGTACCTGCATAGTTGGCCTCGTAGCCCAATACACGATCAAGTTCAAGTGGATGGCCCACTGACTCGTGAATGGTCAGACCAAGGTGGTTAGGGTCAAGAACCAAGTCGTATTTTCCAGCAGGGACCGACTTCGCCGTCATTTTTTCTTTGGCTTGTTTGGCGGCCATGATGGCGTCTTCTACCATGTCGTAAGAGTTTCTATAGCCTACTAAGCCATTTGGGCCAGCTATTTTTTCAGAAGCCAAGCCATCTAAATACTCGTAACCCATGCCCATTGGTGAGCTTATGGCGTCGCGGGTTTTAAATTTACCTGCGGCTTTGTCTACCGCTGTAACGGTGAAAGTTGGCCATATTCTGTGAATGTCTTGGTCTATATATGAGCCATCAGATGAGGCAAAGTATTTTTGTTCGTTTACAAAAAACAAGTTGGAAGTCACGAAACCAGCACCGTTTTTCATGGCCTCGCCGTTTACTTTCATCAATAAATCTATCTTTTCTTGGATAGGAATTTCGAAAGCATTTTTTACGATGGGTGTTTTCCAAGTAACCTCTCCCACACCTTTTTGGGGAGCAAGTATTACGGGTTCTGTCTGTATTTTGGCATTTGCTTTGGCTATGGCCACGGCAGTTTCGGCACATTTGGCTATGCCTTCTTTGCTTACATCGCTGGTGGCCGAGAAGCCCCAAGTGCCGTTGGCTATCACCCTAATACCCACACCGTAAGATTCAGCATTCACGATGTTTTGTACTTTGGTTTCGCGGGTAAATAAAAACTGCTGCAAATAACGGCCAATTCGCACATCGGTGTAGGTGGCACCTTTGCTGCGTGCGGCGTTGAGGGCGATGTCCGACATCATTTTCTTTTGGGCAGCGTCAGCGGGCGTTTCGAGCAGATGCTCTGGCGTGGTGGCGTTTCCGATAATCGGAATACCGGCACCTACCAAGGCACCCATACCTAGCCCAGAAAGCTGCATAAATTTCCTTCTATCCATCATAAAGGTTTCGTTTGGTGATAAAATTTGAATAGTAAATGTATTTATTTTTTGAAATAAAAAAACAAAAACGGATACAAATTCTGATTTTTCGGGTCTAAGGTGGCGTATTTGGTAGATTTATGTTTTTTTTGGAAAAAATAAATAAAAATGAAGCATCGAAAAGTCGAACGATTGCGTCTATATAATTGGAATTTAATTGGAATGGTGTGGAGTTTTCACCCTAGAAAAATTAAATTACTGGGATTAGTGTAGGAATCGCGACTCATATTTTTTGGGTCGCCATTTTTTTTGAAAAAATTCGGAGAATGGACTTAAATTTCGAAAAAAAAGAGAAATATGAGAATTGCCTTTACGCCCAAGTCTTTTGCCGAATATCTCCAAAATATTCCAGAAGAGACAAAACCAAAGCTTTTGGAATTGATGGCTATTATAAAAGAGGTGGCCTCACAGGCCCAAGAAGCCATAAGCTATGGAATACCGACTTATAAATATTTGGGGACTTTAGTGGCCGTTGGGGTGGCCCAAAAGCATGTGTCTTTTTATACCATGAGTAGTGAGACTTTGCGTCATTTCGAAACCCAATTACAAGGAATGGACTATTCTTCGGGCACTATCCGCTTTAAATTTGATGCGGTTTTACCCAAAAATTTGATTCAAGAAATTGTCAAAATCAGAATGGAGGATAATGAATTCCTTGATAGTCAACGGAAAGGGCGGAAGAAATGATTATTTTCTATTCTCTAACATCTCCTTCCCTAAACTTACCAAATCATCTGCTGTCCGAAATCCCGGCGACTTAATGATGAGCTCTCCTTCTGGTGTTACAAACATCAACGTTGGATAGGCCTCAATTCCGAATTTCTGAGCCAAAGCTGCTCCCTCTTCTTGCTCACCGTCAAGGGCCATGTTTACAAAGTTGGTATTGAAAAAATCCCCAGCAGATTTATCCGCAAAGGTATGTTTTTTGAGTTGTTTGCAAGGCCCACACCAGGTGGCATAGATGTCTAGGAAAACCAATTTGTTCTCTTTTTTAGCCAATTCTAAGACTTGTTGCCAGTTACCTTTTTGGAACTGAATACCACCGGGAGTATCGGCTTTGAAGTCAACTTTCGGGTTATTTCTAAAATATAAAAAGGCGATTATGCCGAGAACAACAATGGCTAGGAGGATATTTTTCATACTATTTTTCCTTTTTTTGGTATATTGATTATGTGTAGAACAAAATTTAAAATAAAATTAATTCAATAATCGCTCAAGATTTCTAAATTTACTTTCCTTATTGCTATTGCTTTTTAAAATTCGATTTGTATTTTGAAGTTCAGGCAATGAATTTTCAACCATAAATATTTAATTTTCTAATACTGTTGATCTCGGTTTAGCTCTTTCAAAAATGATAAAAATAGACAATTCTCTCAGGGTACAAGATTTACAATCCAAATTAGACACATTTTGGAAACTTTCGGGCGAAAAAATCCGCTCGATTCAATCCGAATATGATGACAATGACGGTTCGCCGGTTTTTACCCGAAACGGTAAATATACCACCAGAGGCTGGACAGAATGGACGCAGGGCTTTCAGTACGGCTCAGCCATTTTGCAGTTTGATGCCACGGGGAATACAGGTTTTCTAGAAATTGGTAGAAAAAAAACACTCGAAAAAATGGCTCCTCACATCAGCCACATTGGGGTGCATGACCATGGCTTCAACAATGTGAGTACCTATGGCAATTTGCTCCGTTTAATGCGTGAAGGCAAAATTGCTCAGAATGATTGGGAGCAAAATTTTTATGAATTGGCTCTGAAGATTTCGGGTGCGGTGCAAGCCAGTAGATGGACTGATATCAAAAACGACGGCGGATATATTCATTCTTTCAATGGAGCTCATTCGCTTTTTGTGGACACCATTAGGTCATGTAGAGCTTTGATAATCAGCCATCAACTGGGTCATGTTTTTCAGGGGGAAGGGGACGCCAAAATTAGTCTTTTAGAACGTGCACTAAAACATATCGAGGCCACTGCCAACTTTTCGGTATTCTATGGCGAAGGCAGAGATGTTTATGATGTTTGGGGTCGGACGGCACATGAGTCGGTTTTTAATGTGAAAGACGGTAATTTTCGATGTCCAAATTCACAGCAAGGTTATACGGGTTTCAGTACCTGGACCCGCGGCTTGGCTTGGGCTATTTGTGGATTTGCTGAGCAGCTCGAATGTTTGGAGATTTTAGACGGCGAAGAATTAGAAGCAATAGGCGGTAGAACTTATGTTACTAATATGATGCTGAAAGCAGCAAAAGCCACTTGTGATTTCTTTATTGAAAATACACCTATTGATGGTGTAACTTATTGGGATACAGGTGCTCCGAATTTGCACAAATTGGGCGATTACCTCTCTCAAAAAGCCGATCCTTTTAACGAGCATGAGCCTGTGGACAGTTCAGCTTCGGCTATAGCAGCCCAAGGTTTGTTGCGATTGGGCAAGTATCTAAAAGAAAACGGAGATGCAGAAACTGGTGAAAAATACTGGCAAACGGGATTGACGGTCATGAATTCGCTTTTAGAAGAACCCTATTTGAGTACCGATAAAAATCACCAAGGATTGCTTTTGCACACCATTTATCATCATCCAAACGGCTGGGATTTTGTGCCAGAAGGAGGCAAAATACCGTATGGTGAGTCGTGTATGTGGGGCGATTATCATTTCAGAGAGGCCGCACTTTATTTGCAAAAGCACTTAAATAATGAGCCTTATTATACTTTTTTTAACTGTTTACCGAAGTAATATTTAACCCATAAAATGACCGGAAAATTTAAACCTAAATACAGTCGAGTAGCACAATTAAAAACGGCTGCAGATTTTGCCAAATATCTGGAAGACAATCAGGTGGATTTAAAGTTTGATGAAGAATTACTTCCAAAAGAAATATCTCCATTTAATAAAGCCATTAGCTTAAAATCGGGCAAAACGATAGGTAATAGCCTCTCAATATTGCCTATGGAAGGTTGGGACGGAACTGCAGATGGAAAACCAACACATTTCACACTGAAACGCTGGGAAAATTTTGCCATTTCAGGAGCAAAATTGCTTTGGGGATGTGAGGCTGTGGCTGTTACCCATGAAGGTCGTGCTAATCCTAGACAATTGACCATCAATGAAGCTAATATTGGCCATTTGGAGTGTATGTTGCAAATGGTTTTGGATAAACATGCGGAGAAATTCGGAACATCAGATGACCTGTTGGTAGGTCTACAATTGACGCATTCAGGGCGTTTTTGTAAACCAAATGATAACACCAAGTTTGAGTCAAGAATAGCCTATAATCACCCAAAATTAGACGCCAAATTTCATGTCGCAAAGGACAATTTACCTATGACGGATGCCGAAGTTGATACTCTGGTAGGGGATTTTGTAAAAGCAGCAGTTTTGGCTCAAAAGGCGGGCTATCATTTCGTAGACATTAAGCATTGTCATGGATATTTGGGTCACGAATTTTTGAGTGCGGTGGATAGAAACGGAAAGTATGGCGGAAGTTTTGAAAACCGTACTAATTTTTTGAAAAATATAGTAGCTGGAATCCGAAAAGAGGCTCCAGGATTAGAAATTGGCGTGAGGTTAAGTGCCATTGATTTTGCCCCATTTAAAAAAGGTGCAGATGGCGTCGGAATTCCCGATTTGGCCGAAAACGAAAAGTATAAATATGTTTTTGGATGCGATGAAACAGGTTTAGAAATAGATTTGGAGGAACCGAAGAGGTTTTTAAAGCTTTTAGAAGAACTTGATATTCAGTTGGTTTGTATTACGCTTTCGAGTCCTTATTACAATCCGCATGTAACACGGCCGGCACTTTTCCCACCTTCGGATGGCTACCAGCCACCAGAGGAGCCGCTGATTGGCGTAGCGAGAATGATAGACGTTGTGGCTGATTTGAAAAAGGATTTTCCAAATTTGGTTATTGTTGGTTCAGGTTATTCTTATTTGCAAGAATGGCTACCCAACGTAGCCCAATATGTTCTACGTAACAAAATGGTGGATTCGGTCGGTTTTGGCAGAATGGTGCTTTCATACCCCACTATGCCTGATGATATGCTCAACAACCGCCCAACCGAAAGGAAACTTTTATGTCGTACCTTTTCTGACTGCACCACTGCACCAAGAAATGGACTGGTGTCGGGTTGTTACCCTTTGGATCCATTGTATAAAACACTTCCGGAGGCTGTGACTTTGAAAGAGATTAAAGAGAAATTATAAAATCAGGAGACATTATTTCTGAATTTTTAACAAATAAAATTAGCATCCTTAACTCCCCTCTCCCTGTGGAGTGGAGTCGGGGGTGAGCTTAAATTATGAAAAAAGTAGCCCTAATAACTGGTGGTTCGAGAGGAATAGGCTTGGGCATAGCTCACAAAATGGCAGAAGCGGGTTTCGACTTGGCCATCAATGGCATGAGAGCCGAAACTGACGTTCAAGGGGTTTTAGAAAACCTAAAAAAACTTGGAAGAGACGTAATTTACTGCCAAGGTGATATTTCAAAAAAAGAAGATAGAAATAGTATTTTAGAAAAAATAAAAAAGCATTATGGAAAGCTAAATGTGCTCATAAATAATGCCGGTGTTGCCCCAAAAGAACGAAAAGATTTGCTGGAAGCAACAGAAGAAAGTTTCGATTATTTGATTTCCACTAATCTGAAAGGCCCCTATTTTCTTACCCAATCAGTAGCCAACTGGATGGTAGAATTAAAAGCACAAGTTCCGAATTTTGAAGGAAGTATCATCAATGTTTCGTCAATCTCGGCCACTGTGGCTTCAGTAAATAGGGGAGAATACTGTATTTCGAAGGCCGGAGTAAGTATGGCAACACAACTTTTTGCGGTTCGTTTGGCTGAGTTCGACATTCCGGTTTTTGAGGTACGTCCGGGTATAATCAAAACAGACATGACCGAGAAAGTAAGTCAGAAATACGACGATTTAATAGAAAACGGACTTTGTCTGACCAAACGCTGGGGATTGCCTGAAGATGTTGGTAAAACGGTGACTGCTATAGCTCAAGGAAATTTTATGTATTCTACAGGTCAAGTTTTTGTGGTGGATGGTGGATTGACGGTGGCAAGACTATAGTCCGTTGTTCAAATTTCCGATTTGAATGTATTAATATGTAAAAAATTCATGAATTGAATATTATTGTGACAATTTTGAAAATTGCCCCACCAATTTGTTGATTTGCAAAATATTAAGTGTAAATTTAGGCTACAAAATATTCAACCATTAATGAAAAAATTTACTAGAAGAGACCTTCTGAAAACTGCTTTGCCAGCGAGTATAGCTGCATATTCAATTCCTACTTTTATTCCTGCCAATGCCTTTGGTGCTAACGACCGACTGCGGGTTGCTGTGATTGGTATAAATAGCCGAGGGAAAGACCACATAAATGGTTTCATGAAGCTAGATAACGTCGAGGTTAGCACCCTTTGCGATGTAGATAGTGTTGTTTTAGGTGAAGGAGCTTCAAATTTTGAGAAAAAATATAACAAGACCGTAAAACAAGAGAAAGACCTCAGGAAAGTTTATGAAGACAAAGATATTGATGCTGTAAGTATAGCTACGCCAAACCACTGGCACGCTTTGGCGGCTATCTGGGCATGTCAAGCGGGAAAGGATGTATATGTAGAGAAACCAGCTTGTCACAATATTTTTGAGGGAAGGAAATTGGTGGAGGCCGCTACCAAATATAACAAAATTGTGCAGCATGGTGTGCAATTACGTAGCTCAGTTGCTATCCAGGAAGCTATCAAGCACTTGCGTGACGGACTCATTGGTAAAGTTTATATGGCCAAAGGAATAGTTTACAAATGGCGGCCAGATATCGGAAATTTGGGTAATTCGGCTGTTCCTGAGGGGTTAGACTGGAATTTGTGGCAAGGTCCAGCCCAAGAAAAGGCCTTTAGCAAAAACTATGTTCATTACAATTGGCATTGGTTTTGGGATTATGGAAACGGTGATATTGGTAACCAAGGAATTCATGAAACCGACCTCGCCATGTGGGGATTGGATGTGGGTTTGCCCGATACCATTTCTTCGTCGGGAGGGAAATACCTTTGGAACGATTGTAAAGAAACTCCCGAATATCTGACTTCCTCGTATCAATACACCAAAGAGAACAAAATCTTGCAGTTTGAGGTACGTCCATGGATGACCAACAAAGAGGACGGCGTACAAATAGGCAATATATTTTACGGCGACAAAGGTTATATGGTCATTAACGGTTACAACGATTACAAAACATTTTTGGGCAAAGAGCGTGCCCCAGGCCCAGCTCGAAAGGAGGGCGGCGATCATTACAAAAATTTTGTAGATGCCGTAAGAGCTAAAGATAAAAAAATGTTGAATGGGCCAGTTGAAACGGCACATTTGGCTGCGAGTTTGGCACATTTGGGCAATATCTCCTACCGACTTGGTCGCACTTTGAAGTTTGACCCAGTAGCAGAGAAGTTTCTTGGTGATAAGAAAGCAAATGAAATGCTTACGAGAAAATACAGAGCTCCGTTTATAGTTCCTGAGAAGGTGTAGTTCTTAAAAAAAAGAGCTCTGTTTTTGTATTCTCTGATAATACTGACAGCCTGCAATTGCATGGTTAAAGCAGAGCCTTTTTTTTTTGATGAAACTACAAAAAAACTGTGGATGGTGTCTTTATGAAGATCCTAATAACTTCTGAGGATTGCCAAAAGACAAAGCCCGATGGCAGCTTTAGTAAAGTGGAATGGCCAATGCCCAGAATTTAATCTTGAGTTTTCGAAAGAAGGATAAATCTCAGCCACGGTTTTTATAGAGAACACTGCAGCTGTTACGATTTACTAAAAAAGGAAATAAGCACCTGGGCTTTTATTTGACATAGAATAGAATTTTCTTTGTGCTTTGGCGATCTAGCGGTGAAAAATTAAAGAGATGAAATATATAAAATATAGCAACGGCGACCTAATGCCGAGTTTAGGATTGGGAACGTGGAAGTCAGCCCCTGGAGAAGTTTATAGGGCTGTTAGAGAGGCGATTACAATTGGTTACAAACATTTTGACTGTGCACATTTGTACAATAACGAACCCGAAATCGGCCAAGCTTTTGCTGACTCAATGGCAGCTGGGGAAGTAAAACGAGAGGAGCTTTGGATAACCTCAAAACTTTGGAACAATCGCCACCGAAAAGAACAAGTGCAACCTGCCCTTGAGCTTACGCTTAAAAACCTTCGTTTGGATTATCTCGATTTGTATTTAATTCATTGGCCAATCGCCTTAAGAGATGATGTCACTTTTCCTACCAAGGCAGATGAGATGGTTAGCCTAATAGTGACCCCACTTACAGAAACTTGGGAAGGAATGATAGGCGTACAAGAAATGGACAGGGCCAAACATATCGGAACAAGTAATTTTAGTATAAAAAAAATAAAAAAACTTACGGAGGTTACGGGGATAAAACCAGAGAATAATCAGGTAGAAATGCACCCTTTTTTACAGCAAAACGCTCTTAAAACCTTTTGTGATGCCGAAGGGATTTCGCTTACGGGCTACGCTCCATTGGGTTCGGCCGACAGACCAGCCAACAGAATTGTAGCAGGCGAACCAAAACTTTTTGATGATGAAATCATCCGCAATGTTGCAGAAAGCAAAGGCTGCACGGTAGCCCAAACGATGCTGGCTTGGGCAGTAAATAGAGGTACTTGCACCATACCAAAGTCAGTAAATGCCAACAGGCTAAAAGAAAATCTAGAAGCAGCAGATATCGAACTTTCAGAATTAGAAATGGCACAAATAGACGCTGTAAACATGAATTACCGCTACATCAAAGGTGACTTCTGGTGTCTTCCTGGTTCAGATTATACGGTCGAAAATCTTTGGGATGAGGGGGTTTAAGGTTTGGTTTTA
>CAMCYZ010000127.1 GCA_945885545.1 Spirosoma fluviale | reverse complement strand
AAGGGAGCAGAAAAGCAATATACTTCTTCGACTACTCACTCAAAAAAGATATCCTGAAGAAAAAAGGATCGGTAAACTTTACGGTTCTAGATATTTTCAACACCCGTTGGATGCGAACTATCAACCAAGGCCCAGGATTTTACACGGTGAGTAACCGTCAGTTCAGACCAAGACAAATCAATTTGACATTGAGTTATCGATTAAAACAGTAATTTTTACACGTACCTGTTTTTGTTTTTTAATACGTATTCTATATTTGTGTAAAATTTAATAGAAATGAGTACCAAATTAACGCTTACTATTGATGCGTCTGTAATTGAAAAAGCAAAAATTTATACACAAAAAAAAGGCTCAAGTATTTCGAAATTGGTAGAAAACTATCTTCGAATTATTACCGATGATATACCGCCAAAAGCACAAACTATTTCGCCATTTGTAAAATCTTTGCAGGGTACCTTTCAAGTGGATGAAAATTTTGATTACAAAGACGAGTTGTCCAAAGCTTTATCGGGTAAATACTCATGAAAAAAGTATTTATTGATTCGGATGTTATTCTCGATTTTCTGTTTGATAGAAAACCCTTCTCTGATACTTCCGCTGAGATACTTAATATGTGTTATAATCAACACTTAAAAGGCTATATAACAGCTATAATTTTAAGTAATATTTATTATTTATTGAGGAAAACTACAACTCATGAAAACGTTATAGTGCATCTCAATAAAATAATGCTAATTTTAGAAGTGGTAACGACAGATAAAAAAGCCATTTTAGATGCTTTGGAATCAAATTTTAATGATTTTGAAGATGCCCTTCAAAATTTTTCCGCCCAAAACTCAAATGACATAGAAATTATAATTACCAGAAATACCACTGACTACAAAAAAAGTAAACTTGTAGTAATTACTCCTGAAAATTTTCTAAAAACAATATCTTGAAATGCCTGAATACTTCCAATTAGACCTCAACATCTGGGGATTTTTAACATTTGTGATAGTGGGCACATTAACGGGTATCATCAATACCATCGCTGGAAGTGGCTCGCTCATTACTTTGCCAGTCTTTATTTTTATGTGCGATTTGTCGCCTTCCATAGCCAATGCTAGTAACCGCATCGGCGTTTTTCTTCAAAGTGTGGTAGCCACTGGCAAATATGCCCAATCAAAGCCCGAAGTGTTTAAAGGGTCGCTTTGGCTCATTATTCCTTCAGTTTTGGGAGCCATTTTAGGTTCAAAAATTGCGGTAGACATCGACGAAAAAACTATGAACTACACCATTGGCGGTTTGATGATTTTTATGCTCATTGTTTTACTTTTCAAGCCTGAAAGATGGCTAATAGAAGACAAACTCACCAAAGCCGAAAACAAAAACATCGGCACATTTATAACATTCTTTTTGATAGGGATTTACGGCGGTTTTCTCCAAGCTGGAGTTGGCTTTTTTTTATTGGCAGGGTTGGTATTGATTTCTAAATACAGCTTAACCCAAAGCAATGGACTTAAACTCGCATTGGTGCTGGCATTTACTGCTCCTGCATTGGCTTTATTTATGTACTACGGCAAAGTTCACTACGGCTACGGCTTGCTTATGGGCATTTTCCAAGCACTTGGAGCATGGATTGGCGTAAAGTACATTGTAAAAATACCCAATGCCAACCTTTGGATATACAGACTATTGATTGTTATTGTGGCAGCTTCGGCTATTAAATTCTTTGTTTAAACTTCAATTCAATAATTCTTAAACTGCCACCAATTGTCTGTGATAAATGCCGATGCCGGTAGTCCTTTACTATTTTTTAGACTTGCTTCGGCAGTATTGTTCCATTCAAATCTTGCAAAAACCGGGTAGGAAATCTTTGCGTTTGTCAAAACTATCGTATTGCTTTTTATGCTGACATTGGCCTTTCTGAATTCTCCAGAGGTATCAGCTATTTCAAAGTTATTCAAGCAGTTCTTGTCGCATTTCAGTTCTTGTGTATCAAAAAACAAGGTGATTTGTCCTTTTTTAGACTCATAAAGTAGAAGTTTGGGTCCAGAGACATCTCCCTTATATGCACTATATAGGTTTTTCAAAGCCACATTGCCCAAGCGTTCTCCCACGTCCTTTTTGTTTTTAGGATGAATATCATCAATATTTCCAATGTCCGAAATCGTCACCATCGCAGTTTTTGAAGTACTTTCTACCATTCTCTGTGCATTTCTCAACATTACTCCTTCTTCAGGATTTCCATATTTATATGGGGCAATTTGCACATAATAAAATGGCAATTCTTCGGCCCAGGCTTTTCTCCAACTGCTGATAAGCGTATTTAGCAATTTATCATAATGAGCTGCATTAGATACATTTGACTCCCCCTGATACCACAGAAATCCTTTAATTTTCAAGCCTGCCAAAGGTGCCAACATGGCATTGTAAATAACGGCCGTTTTTACTGGCCCCCATGGCACTTCCTTCAAACTTAAAGCATCTTTGTGCAGTACAGCATCTGCCTTAATGCTCTCTTCGGGCGTCCAAGCCTCCGCAGGCGTACCACCCCACGATGTGTTGATAATGCCCACTGGAACTTGTATATTTTCATAGATATGCTTAGCAAAATAGTATCCAATGGCACTAAAGTTTCTCATTGACTCCGGCGTGCAGACTTTCCAATCGCCAGAAAGATTGTTTTGCGGCGAACTGGCCGTGGCGTGATTAACTGTAAACAATCTTAACTTTGGAAAATTTGCTTTTTGAACTTCCGCTTCGGCGTTATCGATGCCCGAGGCTGCACTCCATTCCATGTTACTTTGACCCGAAACCACCCAAACTTCTCCTATCAGAATATCCTTGAGAACTATTTCATTGTAGCCACTTATTTTTATCTCGTAAGGGCCACCATAAATTGGGGTTTCTATTTCCATGGTCCATTTTCCATTGACATCAACCTTAGAAATATATTTTTTTTGATTCCAAGAAGTGGTGACACTTATAGGCTCACTGGTTTTACCTGAACCCCACATTTTTACAGAGGCATTTTGCTGAAGGACCATACCCGAGCTAAAAAAATCAGGAAGCGTGAGATTTGCGAAGGCGGAAATAGAAATAAAGAAGGCAACTGACAAAAATTTAAATTTCATATATCTGTAGGTTGTAATGCCTAAAATTAATAGATTCTGTTTTTTGCATGAAACTTTTCAATCTAATTCATTAAAAAATAAGTAAAAATCGTCCTAAATTGTCATAATCAGTGACAAAACATCTCGATTTTAACCCTTTTGAAAATTTCACCTTATTTTTATTTAAAATTATTCTAAATAAAAACAGAATTTATTTGGAATCATTCTAAAGTGATTATATTTTTGTGTCGTTATTTATAATCAGTCTAAACAAAAATAAGATAAATATAATGATTTCAAAAATATGTACTATTGCGTTGTTACTAGGCCTTCAAATTGTAGGTTTTTCACAAAAATCAACCATACTTGGTAAGGTCACTGATGTTTCAAAACAAGAGTTGGTCGGAGCAAATGTTTTATTGAAAGGCACAGTTAGAGGTGTTCAGACAAACAACAAGGGCGAGTATATAATCAAAGGTCTCAATGCCGGAGATTACACATTGGTTGTTTCAATTATTGGCTTAAAAACGAAGGAAATCAATATTAAACTATTGGATAGTGAAACAAGAACAATTGATTTTGAGCTAGAAGATGAGACATACACCCTTAAGGATATTCAAATAGTAGCGAGACGAGGGGTCAGAGGAAATGAGCATTTGGCAGAAGTGGATGGTTACTCTATAAATGCAACTAAAAAGAATGAGGTAATCAAAATAGATAATATCAATGCCAACTTGGCGATGAACAATAGCCGTCAGATATTTAGCAGAACACCTGGCATTTCGGTTTGGGAAAACGATGGCTCAGGCGTGCAGCTTGGAGTAGCGTCACGCGGATTGAGTCCGAACCGATCATGGGAATTCAATACACGCATGAACGGCTACGATATCACTCCAGACCCAATGGGCTATCCAGAGGCATATTATACACCACCAATGGAAGTTGTGGATAGAATCGAAATTGTGCGTGGTGCTTCTTCATTACAATATGGATCTCAGTTTGGTGGTTTGATGAATTTCGTAATCCGCAAACCGGACATCTCTACTCATATTACCGTTGAGTCTCAGAATACTACAGGAAGCAATGGACTTTTCAGTACTTTTAATTACATCGGTGGCACGGAGGGACGCTTGAGTTATACTGCTTACTATCAGAAGCGTAAGGGAAACGGTTGGCGTGAAAATAGCCGTTTCGATACGGACCACGCTCACCTTGAGTTGAGTTATGCGGTATCCAATAAACTAAAAGTGGGCGTAGAAGCTACGTACATGATGACGGAAATTCAACAAGCGGGCGGCTTGACCGATGCTCAGTTTGCAGCAGATGCACGCCAAAGTATGCGAGCAAGAAACTGGTTTAGTACACCTTGGTTTATTCCGAGTCTAAATGCTGAGTATATTTTTAACCCCAAAACCAAACTTAGTTTTAAAGCATTTTCTACCATTGCTGAGCGTAATAGCGTAGGTAATGTAAGACCAATTACTGAGGCCGATAATACGACATCGCTTCGTCAAGTAGATAGAGATTTCTATACTACATTTGGTTCTGAACTTAGACTTTTGACTGATTATAAATTTCTAGGAAAAGAGAATACTTTGGCCTCTGGTCTACGATATTTCCGTGGGCACATCGATAGAAAACAACAGGGACGTGGAAGCAATGTAACTCAAATGGACTTCGACCTTTCAGAAGGGATTTATTCAAGAGACCTAGATTTTACAAATATCAATCAGGCGGCATTTGCCGAAAATATTTTTAGGTTCAACAAAAAACTATTGTTTACTGCCGGGGCAAGAGTCGAAAATATAAGTTCGGTCATGGAAGGCCAATTTGCTATCACCAACGGAAATCCAGTATTACTAAACAACATTACCCGTAACCGTAATTTTATGATTTTCGGTGGTGGTCTCGAATACCATATTACCCCACAATCTGAATTTTACAGCAATATTTCACAAGCCTACCGCCCTGTCTTGATCTCAGACCTAACGCCTCCGGCTACCACCGATTTGATAGATGAAAACCTCCAAGATGCTCGTGGCTATAATTTTGATTTTGGATACAGAGGAAAAATCAGAAATTACCTAAATTTTGACGTGGACTACTTTTTTGTAAATTACAATAATCGTGTTGGCACAATCACCCAAACCAATTCTGCCAACCAAAGGTATCAATTCCGTACAAACCTGGGACAGTCTATTAGTCAAGGTTTTGAAGGCTACGTGGAGTTTGACCCCATAACGGCTTTTTTCAAAAAAACTAAAATAGGTTCTGTGAGTATGTTTGCATCTATCGCCTTTATTGATGCGACCTACAGAAATTTTAAAACTACCTCAGTAGTGAATGGACAAGTGGTAGAAGGAAATCTTTCAGGAAAAAGAGTAGAGAATGCCCCTCGCAAAATCAATCGTTATGGTATTACGTATAATAAAAAAGGATTCTCTGTCACTTGGCAACTCAGCGATATTGGAAAAGCCTATGCTGATGCATCGAACACCGAAACGCCCAACGCTGCTGCTACAACAGGGGTGATTCCAGGCTATGTGGTACAAGACTTATCAGCAAGTTTCAAATTCCTGAAACACTATAACCTTAAAGCAGGAATAAACAACCTAAGCGATGAACGTTACTTTACCCGTAGAGCAGGCGGCTATCCTGGCCCAGGGCTTATGCCAGCAGACGGTCGTACATTTTATGTTTCTGGCGGGATCAAATTTTAAAAACTCAAAAGGGAGAATTATATGATTCTCCCTTTTTTTTAAATGTATACAATTTATAGCCAAGATGCTAAGAAATAATCATTTCTCTATGCGTCCAAAAATCTTAGTCATCCATGTGTCATTTTGTTACTTACATTTATTGCAAAATACAATAACAAAAAATTGACCTCCTATTTCTTTAAGTGTACATATTTCGGTGATACTGCCCAGAAAAAAACACCACTTTTGAACACAAACCTCCCCCAAAACAAGAGAAGACCTTCAACCCAAAAACAGCAAAGTCATCTAATTTTATCGACGGAAATAGCGTCTTCAAATTCTGTCAAGTTTTAATTCAAAGCACGCTCGAAAAACTCGGCGGAAGAGATGTAAGACAAACTATTTAGATTTTCATGGCCAAGGCAACAACGAGATTGGTGATAAAAGAAATAATCCTTGACCTTAAAAGTTATTTCTTCTTGGCAATTGCTGGACTACCCAGTTTTATCAAAACAGCATCAGAAATATTACCAAGCCCTTTGTCTCCAACATATAATACTACCCGGTTGGAGGTCATCGGCCCGTCAGATTTATTTCTAGTAAAAACGTATTTAATTCCTTTTTCTTTGGCCACCGCCTCCGCAGCCGTTTTTATGTTTGTTTTAATTCTCACCACACCATCGCCAGTAAACTGCTGAAGTTCCTTTTCTGCCTCTCTTTGGAAATTCTCTGATGCCGATTTCACCTCTTGCACCTTCTTGAGTTTTTCGTTTAGCTTTTCGGTAGTCATGGAGTCCAAATTCTTCATAGATGCCTGATATTCAAGGTATAAAGTTTGATACTCAATCGCCAATTTGCTATAACTCTCCTGATAAGACTCTTGCTTTTTCTTTAAATCTTCATCTAGTTTTTTAACTTCCTTGTAGTTTTCAAAAATATAATCCTCGAAGATATAACCTATTTTGGGGGCAACTCCAGGTTTGGCTGTTGCAGATTTCGCCGGAGTTTTGGCCGCTGGTTTTTTAGTTTGTGCATTTACAAAATTTATAGAAAGTGCCACCAAAGCAAAAAGAATAATACGTTTCATCCAGATTTTTTTTTAAAATTTCCCAAAAATACCGATTTCTGTTCAAATTGAAAGCAAATTTTTATTTAGCAATCGTCTGCAATCATTTTAAGAACTCAAATTAACCTTTTCTTCTTGATATCAATATAGCTATTTATGAGGCCCAAACTTAAGTTTTCGGGTTTGGTATGTAATGACTTTATACCGTACTTATTCAGCTCTTTGGCTATCAATTTATTCTGTAAAATAAGGCTTTGACCTATTGTAAAATCATATATTTCTTTTAAATCTTTGGCTTGATTGTCAACGATTTGAGCTATTTCTGAATTCTCAAAAAACACAACCAAAACAAGATGATACCTCGACAGTGCTTTTAAGTAAGGTAAATTTCGATGCATGGCATTCACGGAGTCAAAGTTGGTAAAAATAACCAAAAGGCTCCGTTGACGAATACTAATTTTGGACAAATTTGTAAACACGTTCAAAATCCGATTCTTTGAATTTAGTTTCCACATTTTACAACAAATCATTGATTTTGCCAAACTGTTTGAGGTCTTACATAATGTGGCAAAAGTGAGCAATATTTGGCCTCCAAAAAGCATTTTCATGGTTCTACCCAAATCAATGGAACAATAAATGTCTTGACTTACCTCGTCTTTAAACTGATTAACCATCATAAGGCCTCGATTCGCATTGGCTTTCCAATTGATATATATATATCTAGTTACCAGAAGATTACACGATGTAGGTAAAAGTGGCTGGATGATTTTGATTGCTTTAATTCCATTGGTAAGAGCAATTTGGTTATTAATATTAGTTTGTAGAGACAGTAACTTTGGACCAAATCAATACGGTCCAAATCCAAAAGGAATTGGAAATCATGCAGAAGACGAAGACTTGATTCAAAACATCGGACAGTAGAGTTAGTTATTCACAAAAAAGACTTCAAACACAAATTGAAGCCTTTTTATTTTGCAAAAAGCCAATATTAGCCTATTTTTATCAAAAGTTTAAAAGACATTTTGAGAAAATATCATTTAGTTTTATCCATTCTATTGTTTCTGTTTTCTTGCCAATCAGAAACCAAAATCGTTGAAAAAGAAGGAATGGTTTTGTTAAAAGGCAAGGAAGAACTTAAGGATTTTTGGGTGGACAAATATCCCGTAACAGTGGCTCAGTTTGCAGAATTCGTAAAAGCGACTGGTTTCAAAACCCAAGCCGAGGAATTTGGCGATGCAGGGTATTTTGATTTCAAGACCGGTGAATGGACATTAAAAAAAGGAGCAACTTGGCAATTTCCGCTGGGAAAAGACACGGCCGCAGCTCCTTTAAACCACCCCGTAACCCAAGTCTCTTGGAATGACGCCGTTGCCTACTGCAAATGGGCAAAAAAGCGACTCCCGAGCAGCCAAGAATTTCTTTTTATTGAGAAAAATGGGCAATCTGATTACGAAAATACCTATACTTGGGGAGATAATTTCTTCGAAAAAGGGAAATTCAAAGCTAATTTTTGGCAGGGAAATTTTCCATTCAACAACACCGTGGAAGATGGTTTTCTAACAACTTCACCTGTTGGACATTTTGGGCTAAACAAACTCGGCCTTGGCGATGTGGGAGGCAACGTGTGGCAATGGTGCAGCGACGAAAATCCAGCCAAAGCCACCGAGTGGTTTCAAAGAGGCGGTTCCTACCTTTGTGACCCCAAAATATGCCACGGCTTCAAAATCGGAGGAATTTCATCTTCCACCCAAGAAACTTCGCTGATGCATGTAGGTTTTAGGTGCGTTAGGGATATTTAGGAAGGTGGTTATTGGTGGCTGGCTAAATGCTTATTGGCGTATTGGTAGACAAGTCCTGTAGCAAAAATAACTTTGTGAGTCTCTTTCGTGAAATAATCATTCTTTCAAGAAGATATGATATCAAATTTTCAAAAACTTCCATTCTTTACCTTTTTCCAAAAAAAGAGCCTCAATCCTAAAATCGAAGCTCACTTGGAAACTATACTTCGTTCAATCACTTGTTTTTATACGCCTTATCCAAAAACTCATAGCGAGAATCATCCATGGCCTTTTCTAGTTTTGACTCCGCATTGATGTTCATCAACGGTGGAGTTTTGTCACCTGCTTTTGCTGCTTGCCACTCTGGCAATTTTTCGCCGTTTGGATTGCCTGTCTTTACGAAATTGGCAAAATAATTTAACATGGTTTCAGAGGTTTTATAATCGTCAGCGGTCCAGTCAAATTCTTTGGCCAAGTGCAAATTTCCCATGCAGTACTCTATTTCACTGGCGTGCGAAGCTCCTACTGGTTCCGGAGCTTTTGGAGTGGTGCCATCTTTTTTCAAAGTACCGCCAGCCAAACCTGCTACTAATGATTTATCGACAAATGCAGGCCGAATTTTGCTGAACATATATCTGTAAACTGGTGCATAACTGTTACTTCGGTGCAAATCAAACCATTTCCAAGTACTGTAAGAAATAAACCTATCAGAAGCCAAAGCTGTAGCCGAAAGCTCTACTTCACGCTCGGTGCTGTGTGGATATAATTTCAAAACTTCTTCAAAATCAGCAGGGTATTCTTTTTTTACTCTAGAAATAAAATTCTCAGTGGTATTTGGCATACCAAACATAAACGCTCCTCCAGGTATTTCGGCAGAGTTCCAGCCTAACAACAATGGCACTTGAGCTTGTTCTCTGGCATTAAATATTTCGGGTAAAGTTTTAGGTAAAAAATACCCATCCAAAACCACCGGAAACCCAAATCTCTTCGACTCGAAATACATTTCGTACAACTCTCTTGTGCTCAAAGCTCTCAATTGTTTTAAACTTAGCACTCCTACATTCTTGGCAAATTCAGCACCTTGTTTCTCCGCTTCGACCAAGGAAACTGGAGCCATTGTTGGATTTATGCCTGCTCCGCTCTCTCCTATCGCACCCGCTATCAGACCTTTGCCCAAAGGCGAAGCCATCTGATAACTTACTGATATTGAACCCGCCGACTCTCCAGCAATAGTCACTTTCTTCGGATCACCACCAAATGCGGCAATGTTTTTCTGTACCCACTTCATGGCAGCCACTTGGTCTAATAAGCCGTAGTTGCCCGAACCTTTATAAGAAGTTTCTGCACTTAACTTAGGATGAGCAAAATTACCGAAAACATTCAAACGGTAATTACAAGTAATCACCACTATTCCTTTTTTGGCCATACTTTCGCCATCATAACGTGGCTCTGATGCATCACCGGCCACATTTCCTCCACCGTAGAAATACAACAAAACAGGTAAATCTTTGGTATTCCGTTTGGCGGGAGTCCAAATATTTAAGTAAAGACAATCTTCACTTACGCCATTGGAACGAGAATTCATATCGCCAAATACTACTGTTTGCATAGGTCTTGGCCCGAATGCTTTAGTTTCTTTTACACCAACCCAGTTTTTTACAGGCTGTGGAGCCTTCCAACGCAAATTACCCAGCGGCGGTGCAGCAAAAGGAACTCCAAAATAGGTCTGAATACCCGATTTGGTATCATAATTCCCTTCAATTGTGCCGTTCTCAGTTTTTGTCTGTACATTGAAGGCGTTCTTATTTTGGGCTTGAAGAGCAAAACTACCCATGGTTAGAAGAATTGAAAGGCCAAATGCTTTATTCATATATACAAAAAGGTTATTTATTGTCTCACAATGTGACAATATTAATTAGTTTTATAATGTTTTCCTATTTATTTTTGAAAAAAATACCTGCAGTAATTTTGAAGCCTAACACCTATTTAAAACATATCGCGTACGATTCAGTGGTTTTTGGTTTTTCTGGCGAAAAACTTAAAATTTTGGTCATGAAATATAAAAATACGGATTATTATGCTCTTCCTGGAGGATTTGTGGGACTAGATGAAGACCTAAACTCAGCTGTGAGGCGTGGCTTGAAAGAAAGAACGGGTCTTGATAATATCTTTCTAGAGCAATTTTATACTTTCGGAAATGTATCGAGGTCGACACCAGCGTTTATGGAAGCCATTATGGAAGCCAATGGCGGAGTAAATGAGTACGGCTGGATGTTGGAACGGTTTATCTCCATAGCCTATTATGCCCTCATTAACTACGATGACGTGGAACTTAAGCCAGAAGCCATATCTGAATCCTGCGATTGGTACGATTTAAATAATCTTCCCGAACTCATTTTTGACCATAAAGAGATACTAGACAAGGCATTAGCAACACTTCGAAGTAATCTAGAAACCAAACTCATGGGCGTAAATTTGCTTCCACCATTGTTTACCATGAAAGACCTTCAAAATGTATATGAAGCCATTTTGGGCGAAAAACTTCACCGAGGGGCTTTTCAACGCAAAATTTTGGGAATGAATTTGCTAAAACGGCATGAAAAGCAATTCTCTGGTGCCGCTCATAAAGCTCCCTTTTTATATAGTTTTGAGAAATGATTTGCTAATCCTAATTGTGCTTATAGCACACGGATGAACACAGATTGAAGACGGATTGGACACGGATTGCACCGCACCGGCAGCACGGACGGATTTTAATAATTATTCTTTACTAATTTCAACAGAAGAAGTTTCTTAAACCCTAACTCCGCCGCTATTTTAGGTTGCCTATTTCAATTTTCTTGAAAAGGTCTTTTGTTTTGTTTGTGATTTCAGAAATGTGCCAATGTCCAGATATTTTCATTTTATAAATTGATTTTGCTATTTCAATAATGTCTTTTGGT
>CAMCYZ010000126.1 GCA_945885545.1 Spirosoma fluviale | reverse complement strand
TAAAGACATTTTAAGCATTTATAAATGATTGCAAAAAAAATAAAAGACTTTGTGCAAAGCTTGGCACATCGGTTTGGCTACCATGTATTGAGCAAAAATAGCATCTCGGGCGATATGATTTTGTTTCTGAAAGGAATCAAAAATAGAGGTTCGGTGGTCAAAAACATACTAGACATAGGAGCTCACAAGGCCGATTGGAGTCAGATGACTGCTAATATTTTCCCCGAAGCGGCCTACTACATGATAGAACCGCAGGACGAAATGAAACCCTACATAGAAACATTCCTCAAAAACCACAAGGGGGCTTGGTTTCAAGGAGGTGCTGGTGCTGAAAATGGAGAATTGACGCTAAGTGTTTGGGACGATTTTGCGGGTTCATCGTTTTTGCTTCCTGAGGGTAAAGAAAGTGGCAAAAAACAAAGAAAAGTCCCCATCTATGCGGTAGATTCGCTTATAGAAAGCAAGCAAATGCCGATTCCAGATATATGCAAAATTGACGTTCAAGGCTTTGAGATTGAAGTACTTAAAGGAGCAAAAAGCATCCTAGGCAAAACCGATATTTTCATATTGGAAGCGTCCTTATTTAGATTTTCTCCTAATCAGCCATTGTTGCACGAAATCATAGATTTTATGGTAAAACATGGTTATGTTATATACGACTTTGCGGGCTTTGCAAACCGTCCAACAGACAAGGCATTGGGTCAGCTCGACATCTGTTTTGTACTAGAAAACAGTCCATTAAGAAGTAGTCAAGGTTGGTAAAATACTTATTTAGCTGCCAGTATTTCATTTTTTAACCAAACTTTATTGTATATTTATTGTAAATAATTAAAAATCGGAAATTGCTATTTCATGATTTTTTATAAAAACAAGGAGTATAAAAATCAGAATTAATGCCAAAGGTAACCGTCATACTTCCAAACTACAACCACCAAGACTACATAGAAGAAAGGATTGAAAGTATTCTAAATCAAGACTTTGACGATTTTGAACTCATCATTCTTGACGATGCGTCGACGGATAAAAGCCCGGAAAAAATTCGTAAATTCTTGAATGACACTCGTGTAAAAGAATTTGTAGTAAATGACCAAAACTCTGGCTCCACATTTATACAATGGGAAAAAGGCCTACAGAAGGCCCAAGGTGAATATATTTGGATTGCCGAAAGTGATGACGTTGCAGACAAACGATTTTTATCCGAACTTATCGCAATACTTGACAACCATCCAAAAATTGGCGTAGCTTTTTGTCCGTCCACTTGGATTGACGAACAAGGAACCAAGATATTGGAACCCGACCACGAGGTAAATGAAGACCTTTGGCAAGGAAACTACCTCATTCAAAACGATTTTTTGGCAGGAAATCTTATTTACAATGCCAGCTCTGCGGTTTTCAGGAAAAACTTGGTCAATAAAATTAGTTTCTCACAAATCAATGAATTCAAATATACAGGTGACTGGCTATTCTGGGTACAATTGGTGAGTGACGTACAAGTCAAACGAATTGGCAAACGTTTGAATTACTTCCGTAGGCACGCCAACAATGTGTCATTTAAATCTGAACGCAGTGGTTTACAGTTCATAGAGGGTATCAAAATTGCCCTAGACATATTCAAAACCAACCCAATACCTTGGTTGAAAAAGAGAAGAACGATATTGTATTGGACTAAAAAACTGTCCTCAACCGAAGGCATTGACCACACCGAAGTGCTTAAAAAAATGCCTTTTGAAGTAAGAATATACTTTGCTTTTTTCAATTTTTTTGGCAAATAACATGAATGGTATATCAGTAATTATAGCCTGTTTCAATAGCGAAAACGTAATTTCAACTACACTTAAGCATCTTCAAAATCAAAAAAACACCGAGACGATAGCCTGGGAGGTAATACTTGTAGATAACAACTCCACAGACCATACTTCGGCTACTGCAAAAGCCATTTGGGATCAAAATCCTATAGTACCCTTAAATGTTTTGACAGAAGAAACTATTGGAGAAGCACATGCCCGAAAAAAAGGTATTCTGGCCGCAAAATATAACATTCTGAGTATTGTGGATGATGACAACTGGGTGGCAGAAGATTGGATATTTAAGATTAATAGCTATTTCCAAAATCCGGAGATTGGACTAGTCGGTTGTGCCGGAACAGGTGAATTTGAAGAAAACCCACCGGCTTGGTTCTCAGAAAATCAACATGCTTTTGCGATTGGAAAGCTTTATGATGGTGACTTTACTGACATTACAAACTACGCCATTGTGCCAGGTGCTGGCCTAAGTTTGCGAAAAAATGTGTACGACACTTTGTTTAAACTTAACTGGAAGCCTTTTTTGGAGGGCCGAGTAGGAAATAAACAATCGGCAGGAGCCGATAGCGAAATGTGCTACGTTACACGTTTGCTAGATTACAAAATATACTACTCTAACCTACTCCATTTCAAGCACTTTACCGCCGCACATCGCATATCGTGGGATCGCCTGACCCGCATGACCGAAGGCTTTGGGCAAGCAGATGTTTTCACCTTGCCATACAAGATAATGTATGAAGAGTCGCAAGGAAAGCGTAGTCTGATGAATACTTTTCGCAAAAAATGGTGGTTTAATTTTTTAGGCAAAAAGATAGCACTTCTGCTAAAAGACCCTTTTCAGTTTATAGCTGCTCCTCCGCATACTCAAAAAGAACTGAACAGAATCAGAAACAAAGCTTTTTGTGAAACTATTTGGCTGGAAAGAAAGAAATTCGAGGGTAGTTTTGCTTATTTAGAGAATGTTTCCAAAGGAAATACACTGCTCTAGCACGATTTTAAGTCAAGACAAAAAACGTCCGATTTGAAAATATTTAGCAAATTTATAATTATCCTCTTCATAATTTACCTCAAAACAACATTCGGACAAGTAATTTATGTATAAGAAGTTATAACATCACAAAGTACCACTGGACCGCTAGCTTAAATATCCAAGACGAGAGAAACCTGAAAGGATCATCTCTGATTCGAGTGGAAACTTTATATGGCCTATTTATTCGAAAAATACCTTGCTCCACATCAGTTGTGTAGGTGTTGAAAACACCCAAATTAGGGGGCATGGATTTAAAATTGGCGTAGGTACTCACTTGGCTTACTACTATTCTTTAATAACTTTCGACCAAAAAAGGTTGGGTTTCAGGCCGTTTATTTTACTTGTTT
The DNA here is from genome assembly GCA_945885545.1 of Spirosoma fluviale. Lineage (GTDB taxonomy): Bacteria > Bacteroidota > Bacteroidia > Cytophagales > Spirosomataceae > Leadbetterella > Leadbetterella lacustris. The sequence goes on along the minus strand of CAMCYZ010000126.1, from coordinate 8,424 downwards.
TTTCTTAAAAAACCTTCATCTCTTATTTTTCCTCAGGTTATATTTCTCTAAAAACTCCAAAATCATTCTGTCGTATGCATTGGCTCCGATAGACTTTTTCTTTGACAAAATAACAGGTACTTGTTCAGCGGTGGAGTCTATAAAAGCCATATCGCGGGGGATATAAGTATCAAAAACCTGGTCTTTGAAGTTTTCACGCATTAAACCCAAAATATGATTTGAAAGGTCATTGTCTTCGTCGTGCATGGTGAGCAATATACCTTCCACGTAGAGCTCAGGTTTTAGTCTTTTTTGAATAATCCTGAGCGTACCCAGTATCAGCTCCAAGCCCTCAATGCCAAAATACTCACACTGTAGCGGAATAATCACCGAGTCAGATGCCATAAGACTATTGATGGGCACAATACCCAATGACGGCGGACAGTCAATAAAAATAAAATCGTAAAGCGGCTTAATCGGCTCCAGTTTTTCGGTAAGAATATACTCTCTTTCAGTAAAATTGACCAACTCTATCTCTGCTCCCACCAAGTGTGGCGTAGACGGAATTAGGTCTAGGTTGGGATAACCAGTACGTATAATGCAATCTTGAATTGGGCTGAGACCCACCAAGGCTGCATAAATGCTCTTGTTGTCATACTCAGACTTCAACCCAAACGCCACCGTGCAGCTTGCCTGATGGTCGGTATCAATCAACAGCACCTTGTAGCCCCGCATAGCCAGTCCGGCAGAGATGTTCACGGCAGAGGTAGTTTTGCCCACTCCACCCTTTTGATTTGAAATAGCAATTACTTTAGGAAGCATCTATAATTTTATTGGACTACAAATTAAAAACTAATTTAAACAGCAAACAGAATAATAGCGGTTTTTAATTTTTCGATATAGATATTTCTCTCATTTATTTAAACGCTGCTACTTCACAAAATCCATTTTGTCCAACTAGATTTGAATGCCTATTTAGATAAATTAAAAGGCGTTTGGCACAGCTATACAACTGCTCTAACTATCTCATTTACAAAGGCTTTTACCTCCTCATAATCTTCTGACTATTACTGACTAAAACACAGTATGTAAAAATACACCCATTCAGTAATTTAAAAAAAATACAAATGCATGTACCAAAACAAACAACTCTAAGATCAAAACTAAAAAAACTCAGGTGTGCCAATCTTGAATACTGTTAGAAACGGCCTTATAAACCTTGGCAAGGTCTTCATCGTCGGCCAAAAATGACAATTGTTCTTGCAGAACAGTGTCGTCTCTTCGTATGGCCGGACCGGTTTGTACATCAGCAGGATGATTGGCAGCCATGGCTTTTTTGAAAGTTTCGGCTATCAGCGGTTTGAGGAGCTCAAAATCCAAATCTTCGGCTTCGAGAATTTCCTTTGAAAGTGCCCAAAGGTGATTGGTAAAGTTGCAGGAAAACACAGCACCAAGATGCAAAACAGCTCGCTCAGGGGAGTTTAAAAGGTAAATTTCTTTTGATATAATATTGCCAAGTTCCACCAACTTTTTTTGTGTCTCTTCGTTTTCGGCTTCAATGCATATCGGTATTTCTTCAAAACTTATGTTTTTGCCTTTAGAGAAAGTCATAATCGGATAAAAAACGCCTGCGAACACTTTCAAATCGTGATATATTTCGAGGGTTTTCACGATTACCTCCATTGGTCTAGAGCCCGAGGTATGCACCAAAATGGCGTTTTCAGGAAGTATAATCTTAGAGCAAACTTCTTCGATGGCGTCGTCACTAACACAAATAAAAAACACGTCGGATTCACTTTCTGAAAAATCAAGTTCGTCTGTGGCCTGGGTGTCGTACAAATCATCTGCCAAAAGAATGGCTTTGCTTATTTCACGTCCGTATATTTCGTTTACTCTGATTTCTTGTTTTTCAAAAACCCTGGCTAGGTGCCAAGCCATATTGCCTGTACCTAAGATAGAAATATTCATTAAGATCATAGTTTAAACCCCCAAAATACGCACAAAATCAGAAATACCCAACCTTTCAGATCTTTGCTATGAATTTTATAATCTTGTCAGTAGCACCTGACTGTGAATTTACATAATCTTCTGACGCCGTTTTTATTTCAGTTAGTCGTTTAGCGTCTATACTTTCAAAAACTTGGTTCAGTGATTCTGTATCTTTTAATGGGAAGGCCACTTTTCTGATAATCAAATCTTTAGCTTCTTCAAATTTATGAAAACGCTTATCTCCAAAAAATATGGGAACACCAAAAACGGCTGCCTCCAAGATATTATGGAGGCCTTTTCCGAAACTCCCGCCTACAAAAGCAAAATGGGCATATTGATATAAAGACGAAAGAAGTCCGATACTATCAATAATCAAAACCTGAACATCTGGGAGAGTTTTGCCTTTATAATCTGAAAACCTAAGGGCATTCAATTCTTTTGCCCAAGCGTTTATTTCGGTTTCATGCAACTCATGAGGTGCTATAATGAATTTCAAATTTGGATGCTCTAATGCAAACGGAATCAGCACTTGCATGTCTTCTGCCCAAGCACTGCCCACCACAAAAACCTGCTTATCTGAAACAAAATCTGCTATGACCGAGATAGGCTGAATTTTAGATAAAGTATCCAAAACCCTGTCGAATCTCGTATCTCCGGCCACGGTATAGCTTTTGTATTCTATAGATTCTAACAAATTCGCCGTAGTCTGATTTTGCACAAAAAGATGTTCGAATGAAAACAACACTTCCCTGAAGTACCTTCCCCAAGGCTTAAAGAAAGCTTGACTTTCTCTTAAAATCACCGATATACCGATAAGTTTGGTGCCATTTAATTGAAGAACTTTAATGATATTTGGCCAGAATTCATACTTTACAAAAACGGCGATTTTAGGATTTAAAAGCTCTACAAAACGCTTTGCATTGGCTTTTGTATCTATAGGCAAATAGCAAATAAAGTCAGCCAAAGGATAGTTTTTCCGTATCTCATAGCCCGATGGCGAAAAGAAAGTAATCAAAACCCCAAACTCAGGATATCGACTTTTACATGCCTCCAATACCGGCCTGCCTTGTTCAAACTCTCCCAAAGAGGCACAGTGGAACCATATAATTTCTTTGTTAGGATTCTGGGCTTTGAAAGTCTTTATTTCATCTAAAACAACAGGGATTTGCCTTTGACCTTCCACAAACAATTTGGCTTTGAGGCCAAAAAACTTTACCAAACCAAGAACTTTACTTACCAAAACGATAAATAAATTATATCCAAAACCAATTAAAGTGTCAATAATTTTCAAAAAGTTTGCTGTTTAAGTTTTCCAAAAATCAACCTTTGATATTTGGTAGTGAAATATTTAATCTGATAGCCAAAAATCTAATTAAGACGATGACCGAAAACACTAAAATTTCTGTGTAGTTTCTTAAAAAAACAAAATTTTCTAAGAAAAAATAAAAAAAACCGCCAAAAATACAAGCAGTGGCATAAATTTCTTTTCTGAAGAGCGTTGGTATTTCGTTTAAAATAATATCCCTTATTACCCCGCCAAAACAGGCCGTAATGGTTCCCAAAATTATACAAGAAGGCCAACTCAGCCCTGCACCTACACCAACTTGAATGCCTTTAATGGTAAAAAAACCAAGACCAAGCGTGTCAAAAAAGACCAAAGTTTTGTCTAGTTTATTAATTCTATTTTTAAAAATCACCGTTAGGACGGACACGCTGACGATTAAAACCACTATTTTGGTATCTAGCAGCCATTTTACGGGAAATTGCCCCAAAAGAATATCTCGTAGTGTGCCTCCACCCACTGAAGTTACAAAGGCAATTACAGCTACCCCAAAGATATCCAGATTTTTTCGGATACCCGCCAAAGCACCAGAAGCCGCAAAAGCGATGGTTCCGCCAATGGTTATGAAGGAGAAAATTTCCAATGTTTGAGTAATTATTTCCCAAAATTAGAACAGTATTTTGAATAGATACCGAAGAATGCCATAAATATGCTTTTTTGAGCAAGATGCATTCTCTCCTTAAAAGTAATTTTCGTATCTTTGCACCCAATTTTTTAAACAGTAAAGTACAATTTTTAGGTGATGAGATATCCAGAGTATAAGGCGGTTAATTATGCTGAAATAGCGGACGAAATCTTAGATTTTTGGAAAGAAAATGATATTTTCGAAAAATCTATTGAAGTAAGAGAAGGGCATCCAGTGTTTAATTTTTACGAAGGCCCACCCTCAGCCAACGGCACGCCAGGTATTCACCACGTAATGGCCCGTACAATCAAAGATATTTTTTGTAGATATAAAACCCTCCGGGGCTTCCAAGTGAAGCGTAAAGGCGGCTGGGATACACACGGCCTACCCGTGGAGCTACAAGTGGAAAAAGAACTCGGAATTACCAAAGACGACATTGGCAAGAAAATATCCGTGGCCGAATACAACCAAAAATGCCGCGAAGCAGTGATGCGTTTCACGGATATTTGGCAAGATATGACCGACAAAATGGGCTATTGGGTGGACATGGAAGATCCGTACATTACCTATAAAAATGATTACATAGAGTCTGTTTGGCACTTGCTTAAGAAGCTTTACGACAAGGGTCTTCTATACAAAGGCTATACCATTCAGCCTTACTCACCGGCTGCCGGAACAGGCTTAAGCTCGCATGAACTTAACCAACCGGGCTGCTATAAAGACGTGAAAGACACCTCACTCACGGCACAATTCAAAGTTATCAAAAACGCAAAATCCGAGTTTTTATTTGAATTAGCCGACAACGGAGAAGTTTTCATATTGGCTTGGACGACCACACCTTGGACTTTGCCTTCTAACTCCGCCCTGACTATTGGCAAAAACATTGAGTACGCATTGGTTAAGACATTTAACCCTTACACATTTTTGCCCGTAAATGTAGTTTTAGCCAAAGACCTAATAGGTAAATACTTTTCAGAAAAAGGGAAAGACGGTGACTTTGCAGGATTTGCAGATTCAGACCACAAGACTTTGCCTTGGCAAATCTTGAGCACTTTCAAAGGTACCGAAATTGATGGAGTAGAATACGAACAATTGATGCCCTATGTGCAACCGAAGAGTTCGGCTTTTAGGGTAATTATAGGTGACTTCGTGACTACCGAAGACGGTACGGGCGTGGTTCATACCGCACCCACTTTCGGTGCCGATGACTTCAGAGTGGCTCAGCAGCACGGTATTCCGGCCATTATGGTTTTGGATGAAAGTGGAAAAGAAATGCCCTTGGTGGACCGTAAGGGAAGATTTGTGGCTGAAGTTACAGACTTTGCTTTGGAATATGTAAAAGAAGCCTACTACAACGATCAAGAAATTGAAGCAGAAAAAGTAAAACAGAACAGAGATAAATATCTTTCAGTGGATGAAAGAATAGCGATAAAGTTAAAAACCGAAAACAAGGCCTTCAACGTTCAGAAGTTTGACCACCCCTACCCGCATTGCTGGAGAACGGACAAACCGATACTTTACTACCCGTTGGATTCGTGGTTTATCAGAACAACCGCCGCAAAAGAAAAATTGGTAGAACTCAACAAAACTATCAACTGGCAGCCAGAAAGTACGGGATCGGGTAGATTTGGCAATTGGCTAGAAAATTTGGTTGACTGGAACCTTTCAAGATCGAGATACTGGGGAACTCCATTGCCTATTTGGAGAAGTGAAGACGACGAGGAAGTGTGCATTGGTTCTGTAAAAGAGTTATTGGACAGTGTAAGCATGGCCAACTCTTCTGGGAAATTGTCGGCAGAGCAGCTGGAAAAAAATAAGGCGTTTTTGGATGGGTATATGGAGTCTTTAAACCTCACCCCCGACCCCTCTCCTGAGGAGAGGGGGGAGAATAACTCCCATAAGGAGGGTCAATCAAAGCAAGCTAGTAATCCCGACCCCTCTACTGAGGAGAGGGGGGAGAATAACTCCCATAAGGAGGGTCAACCAAAGCAAGCTAGTAATCCCGACACCTCTCCAGAGGAGAGGGGGGACAATAACTCCCATAAGGAGGGTCAACCAAAGTTAGCGAGTAATACCGACCACTCTCTTGAAGAGAGGCGGGACAATAACCCTGCTGAGAATAGGATTAATAGAGTTTTTAGGGCGGAAGTAAAGCCTTGGTTGGAAAAATTAAAAACCTATGCAAGAGAAAATCGAAAAAACCAAACACCTAGTGAAGCAATAATCTGGGAGGAATTAAGAAATAATAAACTAGGCGTAAAATTCAGGAGGCAACACGCTATAGAGGAGTATATAGTTGACTTTGTTTGTATTCCCTTAAATTTAGTAATTGAAATAGATGGAGAAATTCATAATTTAGAAAAGCACAAAGAATTTGATAAAATAAGGGAAGAGTATCTCAGCTACGAAGGATTTAAGATAATTAGATTTACTAATTCTGAAATTGAAAATAATCTGATTGGTGTTTTAAATTCTATTCAATCTGAAATTGAACAACAAAAAAACAAATCAGAATATTTCAGAAATAAGGGAGAATCCAACTCTCCCCTCTCCTCAGGAGAGGGGCAGGGGGTGAGGTCTAACGACCACCCCTTCGACCTCCACCGCCCTTATGTTGACGAAATATACTTGGTATCCACCTCAGGAAAAGTAATGGTTCGTGAAACTGACCTCATTGATGTGTGGTTTGACTCTGGTGCCATGCCTTATGCACAGTGGCATTACCCTTTTGAACAAAACAACACTTTCGATCGATCATTCCCTGCTGACTTTATATCAGAAGGCGTTGATCAGACCCGTGGTTGGTTTTTTACGCTTCATGCCATCGCAGGTTTGCTTTTTGATTCTGTTGCATTCAAAAATGTGGTTTCCACAGGCTTGGTTTTAGATAAAAACGGCAATAAAATGTCGAAAAGATTGGGCAATGCAGTTGACCCTTTCGAAACGCTAAAAAAATACGGTGCTGACCCCACACGTTGGTACATGATCACCAATGCTGAACCTTGGGACAACCTCAAATTCAATGCAGATGGCATTCAAGAAGTTCAAAGGAAATTCTTCGGCACCCTCACCAACACCTACAATTTCTTTGCACTTTATGCCAATCTGGACAATTATCAGGTTGAACAGTTCGACAGGGTACCAAAAGAAAAACTTTCAGAACTCGACAGATGGATTATTTCAAAAGTCTTTACACTTGTAAAAGAGGTTGGAGAAGAATTTGACGCCTACAACCCAACCAAAGCCGGTAGATTGATACAAGATTTTGTGTGTGACGATTTATCTAATTGGTATGTAAGACTAAACCGGAGGCGTTTTTGGCAGGGCGAAATAACAGAGGACAAACGTGCGGCTTATCAAACCTTACAACATTGTTTGGCAGCTGTGGCACAGTTGATGTCGCCCATTGCACCATTTTATGGCGATTGGCTATACAAAAACCTTACAGACCAAGTCAGACAAGAATCAATTGAGAAAAATACGCCTTTCAAACACGAATCGGTGCATTTTTCAGAATGGCATACTTATGATGAATTTTGGGTAGATACAGAGCTTGAAGCGGCCATGACTTTGGCTCAGAATATATGCTCTATGGTACATGCTTTGAGAAAGAAAAGTAGCTTGAAAGTCCGTCAGCCATTACAAAAAATACTCATTCCGGCCACATCGGCAAAAATTAAGGCTCAAATAGAGCATATCACTTCCATAATACTTTCCGAAGTAAATGTGAAAAGCGTAGAGTTTTTGGATGATGAGAGCGGCATATTAAAGAAAAAAGTAAAGGCCAATTTTAAAGCCCTAGGGCCGAAGTTTGGAAAAGATATGAAGGCAGTGGCAGATACCATTCAAAACATGCGTGCCGAAGATCTTAAATCGCTTGAAAAAACGGGCAGCATAAACCTCAATGGATTTGAACTTGCCTTGAGCGATGTAGAAATACTCACTGAAGACATCCCAGGCTGGCTGGTAGCCGTCGAAGGCGGCATAACCGTAGCATTGGACATCAATATCAGCGAGGAATTAAAACAAGAGGGCATAGCGAGAGATTTTGTAAACCGAGTACAAAACCTAAGAAAAGAGAGTGGTTTTGAGGTAACAGACAAAATCGAGATTCAGTTAGAAAATACCAATGAGGAAGTATCAAAGGCAGTAGAAAACTTCAAAACTTATATTTCTACAGAAGTACAAGCACTGAAATTGGAGATTACGGGGGCTATTTCGGACGCCGTTGAGGTAGAAATGGACGAAATAAAACTAAAATTAAAAATTGTTGTAAAAAAGTAAAAACCTAAGGGCTTAATTTTAAATAGCTTAGAAAATACTTTAGAAAAATCTATAATTTTTTTTCACAAAGAGTATTGACAATAAAAATTAAGCCCTTATCTTTGCAGCACGTTTAAGAGAAACGTAAACGGTTTGGTAGTTCAGCTGGTTAGAATACCTGCCTGTCACGCAGGGGGTCGCGGGTTCGAGTCCCGTCCAGACCGCA
>CAMCYZ010000125.1 GCA_945885545.1 Spirosoma fluviale | reverse complement strand
TGACACCATCCTCAAACTCTAATTGCCACGAATCCGAGCCCACATTCATTACAATCACGTTCATACCTAGGTTAAGAGCCGCTTTTTGAGTAGAAATACGCGTGCGTAGGCTCGAATTGAAAAATAACAAACCAATGGTTTTATTCAATCCCAAATGTTTATTGGCAAAAGGATTAGCTTTTTGTTCTAGACCTATTTTTACGAGTTCGGCTACGTCTGAGACGTCGTTAAGGTTTATAAAATGCTTCATTTCTTGATATACGCTTGATAAAAATTGAACAAATGTAGCTTTAAAGCAATTTTAAAGCTTCATCGAGAAAGAAAAAATTGAAAAAACTCTTAATTTGCCCCAAAAAACTATAAATCATGTCCGTCGTTTTCAAAAATGTAGAAATTTCTAAAAACAACTTCACCATTCTTTCTGACTTCAATTTTCAACTTGAAAAAAATGAAAATGTAGTGGTTTTAGGCGAAAGCGGCTCAGGAAAAAGTACATTTTTAGATGCTATAGCTGGTTTTGTTTTTCCAACCAAAGGCAAAATAGAAAAAGACAAATCAAAGAAAATAGTAAGTGTAAATCGGGACTATAGTTTTCACAGATTGGTTGGGCCCGTTTATCAATATTATCAACAAAGATTCAACTCACAAGATGCAGAATTGGGGCCGACGGTATATGAAGTTCTGCAAAATCAGGTAGTACCAGTTGGAACTGTAAACGAAAATTCCGTTGAAGCTAAGCCGCCTCTCTATACGGAGGAATGGCTCTCAGCAATTGTACAGAAGCTAAAATTAGAACACCTACTTCACCAAAAAATCACTTCACTGTCGAATGGAGAAACCCGCAGAACATTAATAGCCAACGCCCTTTTGAAGAAACCCGACATTCTGCTTTTAGACAACCCATTTACAGGCTTAGATATTAGAAGCCGGGCGGAATTGAGGTTGTTGCTATCCGACTTTACAGAAACTCAGATTATACTCGTTGCCAATGCTCACGACATTCCTGAAAAGTTTGAAAAAGTATTGTTTATAGAAAATGGCAAAGTTTCGTTTTCTGGAAAACTAGCTGATTTTGTCCCGAAGCCAAAAAAAACATACTGCATCGACACCGAAATTCTGAAGAAAATAGAACTTTTATCTATTCCTCAATTTGACAATTTCGAAACCGCTATCAAAATCAATGACGGCCATGTGAAATATGGCAGTAAGCTGGTACTGCAAGATATTAACTGGGAAGTTAAAAAAGGAGAAAAATGGGCACTGATGGGGCCGAATGGCTCAGGCAAAAGTTCACTTTTGTTGCTCATAACTGGTGACAATCCACAATGCTACCAAAACCAACTGTATCTTTTTGATCAAAAACGAGGTAGCGGAGAAAGTATTTGGGACTTAAAGAAAAAAATGGGCTTTGTTTCGCCCGAACTGCATCTTTATTTCAACAAAAACAGCACAGTTTGGAAAGTGGTGGCGTCTGGATTTTTTGATTCGGCTGGGCTATTTCAAAAACTCACCGAACAACAGTTGGAGCTAACCCAACTATACTTGAAATTGGTCAATCTCGCTGAGGTAAAAGACCGAAAACTCAATCAATTGTCTTTTGGCCAACAAAGGCTGGTTTTTTTGGCTAGGGCTTTGGTGAAAAACCCCGCATTACTCATTCTCGACGAACCTTGTCAGGGCTTAGATTACAACCAAATGGTCTTTTTCAGGACAGTTCTGAACGAAATTGCGGTTCACCAAAACAAAACATTGGTTTTTGTGACGCATTATAAAAACGAAATTCCTGTTTGTGTTAATAATCGTCTAAACTTATCAGAAGGCAAAGAATTGAAATCAGACACAGAATAGACTTTCAAAGCAAAATCCTATTATTTATAACACAATAAAATGGGCTAATCAGGTTATAAAAATGCTGACTTTGCTTAATTCAAGGCCATGCCTAAAGAGGTACATTGGTTTATGTTTGGCGTTTTTTTATTTATCAAATATCTATATTTTAAGTATCATTTGGGAGAATAACCGAATGAACGCACCTGACATACTATTAGGAAAAGCCCTTAATGAAAGTACACATTTGTTATTGCTTGTCAAAAAATACTAAAACTTAAAACTAAACTTATCTTTGTTTGGCACGCATTTCCCGTCTTTTTCGGTACAAGTTTGACATACTATCTTTCCTTCAATCACAGCACCCGCTTTTATTATCTTAACTTTCTGGATAAATTTCGCCTCTTTTATAAAGTAATTTACTTTGCCCGCCCAAATTTCATCATACTTCTCTTTTGGATTTACCGACACCAACTTACCCACTTTTTGAAAGCTTCCGTTGTTAATAAATTCTACTTCTGTTGGCATCGGGCCATCTACTTTGAGTTCTGAGCTGTACATGTACCAGCCTTTGTCTATTTTTCCAGTAAATACCAGATCGACCGTCTGCCCAACGCTTGCCTTGACAGGGTTACTTGTAAAACTCCATTTTACTGGTTTGACAATTTCTAAGGAGATAAAACCAAAGAAACTCAAGCTTACGATAATTTGAAATACTCTTCTCATGATTTTTATATTTTTTTACAAAGCAAAACCCTCTGCTTGATTTGGAATAATAACATCTCTAAAGCCCTCTGCTATTAATTTTTCTTTAAACGAAACCTGGGTTTTGTATTCCCCATGAACCAAAAACAAGTTTTTAACTTTTGAAGGATCTTGGCACTTCAACAAACCAATTATCTCGGAATAATCGGCATGAGCAGAGAACGAATCCATGATGGCTATTTCGGCTTTAACTATTTTTTCTAGCCCAAAAATCTTTACTGTTGGCTGACCCGTTTTGAGCATCGCACCCAAAGAATTGGGCGAACAATACCCCACCATCAGGATAGTATTGTTGCGGTTTTCAACATTATTGGCTATATGATGTTTTATTCTTCCTGCTTCAGCCATTCCTGAAGCTGAGATTATAATACAAGGTTGCTTCGATTCATTCAAGGCTTTTGACTCCTCCACTTCAGTGATATAATGGAGATTGTCAAAACCAAATGCATCGCCGTCTCTTTCGATGTATTTGAGAATATCTGGGTTAAAATCTTCTCTGTGTTTTTTCATCACCATGGTGGCGTTTACGGCCAATGGACTATCAACATACACTGGTATTCGTGGAAGTTTTCCTTCAAATTCAAGTTGGTCTAATGCAAAAACCAGTTCTTGGGTTCTATCCACCGCAAAAGCCGGGATAATCAATTTGCCTCGTTTTACAACGCATGTTTTATGCACCAAATCTAGCAAATGGGCCTTCATATCTAATTCAGGCTCATGCAATCTGTCGCCATAAGTAGATTCACAAATTAAGTAATCTACTTGCGGGAAACTATCAGGACTTCTGAGAATTTTATCGTTTGGCCGGCCAATATCACCCGTAAAATAGATTTTCTTGGTTTCATTTCCTTCCTCAAGATGAATCAAAATACCCGCACTTCCCAAAATATGACCTGCATTAAAATATTCTATTCTAACGCCCTCTTCCAAATAAAACGGTTGATTCAATTTTATGATTTCAAACAAAGCCAAGGACTCGTTAACGTCTTGCTCCTCATAAAGAAGTTCTAATTCTTCCTCATCCCTGTTCCGTCTTCTTTTATTTACTCTTTCCAGGTCTCGTTCTTGAATTCGGGCAGAATCCATGAGCATAATTTCACAAAGACTTTTGGTAGCTGAAGTACAAAATATTTGTCCTTTAAAACCTTTTTTTACCAACCTTGGCACCAAGCCCGTGTGGTCAATGTGTGCGTGCGAAAGGAGCAAATAGTCAATTTCAGCCGGATTAAACCCAAAGTTTAGATTTAATTCGCTGGTATTAATTCCTTGAAACATTCCACAATCCATTAGGATTTTGGTGCCTTTGGAAGTAGTTAAAAGGTGTTTGCTACCAGTAACTTGCTGGGCTGCTCCGAAAAATTGTAGTTTCATATGTTTATAATTTACCGCTAAGGTGGAAAGACGCTAAGAAATAATCATTTCTCTGTTTGTCTAAAGTCTTAGTCATGAATATTTCATTGCTTATAGCCTTAGACTGTTTGCGTTTTGTTAATAGCTTTTTTTGTGCAAAATAAGCATTTGTTGTTGGATTTGATATTTAAGTATGAAAATCTGTTACGGACTCAAATAAAAAAGCAGAAATTCGAGGTTGAATTTCTGCTCTATTATTCCACGTGTTTAGGCCTTTCAGGTTCGACCTGCGGTCTGATCATATTTTATCAATGCAAGAAATGTCTTACACCAGTCATCACCATGGCGATATTGTTTTCATTACAATAGTCTATTGACAATTGGTCTTTTATAGAGCCGCCCGGCTGAACAACCGCTGTTACTCCGACATTTCCGGCTATTTCTACACAGTCAGGGAATGGGAAAAATGCTTCGGAAGCCATCACTGAGCCGTTCAAGTCGAATCCAAATTCTTTGGCTTTGTCAATAGCTTGCTTCAAGGCATCCACTCTGGACGTCTGACCGACACCACTTGCCAATAATTGCCCATCTTTTGCCAAAACCACATTATTGGATTTTAGGTGTTTACATATTTTCAATGCAAACTCTAAAGCCTTGTTTTGATCTTCGGTAGGAACTTTATTGGTTACGACTTTAAAGTCAGCTGTTTTTTCGGTAGAAAGGTCTTTGTCTTGCTCCAAAACTCCATTCAAAAGCGTTCTGAATTGTTTCTTTGAGGTATTTACTTCCTTTCTTATCAATAATCGGCGGTCTTTTTTCTTTTTCAAAATCTCTAAGGCATCTGCATCAAATGAAGGTGCAATCAGAATTTCGAAGAAAAGTTTGTGCAATTCTTCAGCAGTTGCCAAATCAACATTTCCGTTGGTAATAATAACCCCGCCGAAAGCCGAAACTGGATCGCATGAAAGAGCGTTTAAGTATGCCTGATGTGAAGTGGCGGCAGTAGCTACTCCACAAGCGTTATTGTGTTTTACAATTACAAAAGTCAAGTCTTCAAACTCGTCAATCAAACGAACACATGCTTCCACATCCATAAGGTTGTTATACGAAAGTTCTTTACCGTGCAATTGTGTGAACATGTCATCTAGATTTCCGTAGAAACTAGCGGATTGATGCGGGTTTTCACCATAACGCAATGGTGTTTGTTTTGAAGCTCTGAAGTTGCCTCCGTCTTCTATTCCTGCAAAATATGCATGAATAGCCGAGTCGTAATGTGAACTTGTACCGAAGGCAAGTTTAGCATAATGTTTTCTATCTTCAAGGTCTGTACCGCAGTTTTTAGCCGAAAGGATCTCAAAAACATCATCGTATTGTGTTCTTGAAGAAACTATCAATACATCTTGGAAGTTTTTGGCTGCTCCACGAATCAAGGCTATGCCACCAATGTCTATTTTCTCAATAATATCATCTTCAGAAGCTCCAGAAGCTACTGTTTCTTCGAATGGATAAAGGTCTACAATCACTAAATCAATAGCTGGAATTTCAAGTTCGGCCGCAGTTTTCACATCGTCTTCATTGTCACGACGGTGCAAAATTCCACCAAAAACTTTTGGATGAAGTGTTTTAACTCTTCCTCCAAAAATCGAAGGATAAGAAGTTAGGTCTTCAACAGCTATTACTGGTATTCCCATTTCCTCAATGAAACTTTGGGTGCCACCTGTAGAATAGATTTTTACGTCGTTGTTGTGTAAAAGCTTAACGATTTTGTCTAAACCATCTTTATAAAAAACCGAAATGAGTGCTGACTCAATTTTCTTTGACATATTGATTTTTTGAAATTTCCTGCAAAAGTACGGTTTTTTAAGTTAAGCGGCTAATGTAGAGCAATTTTTCAATACGTAGACAAATACTATTGAGCGATTTTTCAAATTGCACCACGTAATAAAATGACCTTTAAATTAGCATCGCGGCATTTTTTTAATAATTTTACATGATTTCTTTTTCTAGAAAAGACCCAATTTTTTAGAAAATCAACAAACAAGTAACCTATAAACTATGTTAAAATCACTTTTCCGTAGAAAAAATATTGACCAAGCCATAAAGGATGTTAATTCTGTAGAACATGGAAGCGGCCTTGCAAAAGTATTAGGCGTCAGAGACTTAACTATGTTCGGAATAGCGGCTATTATTGGTGCTGGTATTTTCAGTACAATCGGTCGAGCAAGTTTCAATGGCGGCCCTGCGGTTTCGTTGTTATTCGTTTTTACGGCTATCGCTTGTGTTTTTACGGCATTAAGTTACGCTCAGTTTGCCTCCACCGTGCCCGTGAGTGGCAGTGCTTATACCTACGCCTATGTGTCTTTTGGCGAACTCTTCGCATGGATTATTGGCTGGGCCTTGGTGCTTGAATATGCAGTTTCTAACATGGTGGTGGCCATCTCTTGGTCGGAATATTTTGTGAGTATGTTGGAGAATATCTTTCGCGTCCATTTTCCACGTTGGCTGGCCATAGATGCCGGCACAGCCAAGTTAGCTTATCAAGATGTTCAAAATGCTACTGCAAACGGAACTTTGGGCGAAATTGCTTCTAACATGAAAGCTTTGGCTCAAGCCTACGTTGATGCTCCAACTATTGCTGGGATAAAAATCATATTCAATTTACCTGCTGGAGCCATTACTGGCCTTATTACGGCATTGATTTACACCGGCATAAAAGAGTCACGCAATGCCTCCAATATTTTGGTAATAATTAAGTTGGCCGTTATATTGTTAGTGATAGTCGGCGGCGTTTTTTATATAGACACTGCCAACTGGAAGCCCTTCGCCCCCAACGGCATGAAAGGCGTAATGATGAGTGTAGCTTCGGTATTTTTTGCTTTTATTGGCTTTGACTCCATCTCTACCACTGCCGAAGAATGTAAAGATCCGCAAAGAGATTTGCCTAAGGCGATGTTGATTACTTTGGCCATTTGTACGGTGCTATACGTGATTATCACGTTGGTGCTTACCGGCATGGTAAATTATAAGGAGTTGGGAGTAAATGATCCCTTGGCTTATGTTTTTGAAAAAGTAAATTTTGACTGGATGGCAGGAATAATATCCATAAGTGCTGTAGTAGCCATAACAAGTGCTTTATTGGCCTATCAAGTAGGACAACCACGTATTTGGATGGTGATGAGCAGAGATGGTTTGTTGCCAAAGAAATTTTCAAAAATTCATAAAAAATATAAGACTCCTAGTTTCGCCACCATCGTTACTGGCCTTTTTGTGGGAATCCCGTCGCTTTTTATGAATATGCAGTTTTTCATAGATCTCACCAGCGTAGGAACGTTCTTTGCGTTTATCCTAGTTTGCTGCGGCATACTTTACATGGACCACACCGGACTTAGCAAAGCTTCGAAATTCAAGGTACCGTATGTTAACGGGAAATTTATCATTGGAATAACCTTCTTAGCTGCTTTATTTTGGACAAAATACAATACAGACGGCGTCTTCGCTCACATAAGTGAGAAACCACTTATTATTGTTTTTTGGTTGGCTTGGTTGGTTTTGTCGATTATGGCCATTCAATACAAATTTTCTCTTCTACCAGTGATGGGCATCCTGACCAATCTTTACTTGATGACGGAACTGGGCTGGACAAACTGGCGAATGTTCCTGATTTGGGTGGTGATTGGTATCGCCATTTATTTTCTTTATGGTTACAAAAACAGTAAACTGAACAAAGCATAATTTTCATGAAAAAAGTCAGATTTCTATTTCCTATTTTACTTGTGTTGATTGTTGTTGAAAGCTTTTCTCAAGATTTTGACACTTTGAATATTGTGAAAAAAGGTGCGAAGCTTACCAAGGTTTCAAACCAATTTAAATTTACCGAAGGCCCGGCCGCAGATAGAAAAGGAAATGTGTTTTTCACCGATCAGCCCAATAACAAAATTTGGAAATATGATACCGAAGGGAACTTAAGCCTTTTTCTTGATAATGCGGGTCGCTCAAACGGTCTTTATTTTGACAAAAAAGGAAATATTTTGTCGTGTGCAGACGAGAAAAACCAATTATGGTCTATTGACAAAAAGGGGAATCACACCGTTTTGCTAGATAATTTTGAAGGAAAACTTTTAAACGGCCCAAATGACCTTTGGCAAGATAGCAAAGGAGGTATTTATTTCACTGATCCATTTTACCCCAGACCGTATTGGGCCAGAAAGAACCAAGAAATTGATAAAAAAAGGTTGTATTATTTGCCGAAAGGCTCTAAAACTGCCATCATAATGGATGAAGATTTTAAACAACCCAATGGAATAGTGGGGAGTGGCGATGGCAGATTTCTTTATGTTGCAGACATAGGGGCAAGCAAAACCTATAGATATGAAATCAGCGGTGAAGGAAAACTTAACAACAGAACATTATTTGCCAATATGGGTTCAGACGGCATGACCACCGATGCTGACGGAAATATTTACTTGACAGGAAAAGGCGTGACTATATTTGACAAAACCGGTAAGCAGTTTGCAAAAATACCTGTTCCGTCGGGGTGGACTGCCAACGTTTGTTTTGGAGGCAAAAACCGCAAATTGTTGTTTATTACTGCTTCTGATTCTATTTACACTTTGGATATGAATGTGAAAGGAGTGAATTGAATCTACTCCTTTCTAATATTTTTCACCTGCCAAAATCATCCTGAACTCTTACGATATCGTCCTCATTTGAAGGATTTTCTTTGTCGGTGTGCTGCCAGATTTCGGCCACTACTCCCCAGCCGTCTGCTCCTAAAAGTCTGTGTCTTTCTCCGCATTTAAGGTTTATAACTTGTCCTATTTGCAGAGGTTGCGGTATAGTTTCTTTGTCGGTATCTGATATTACTACACCAGCCACACCACCTATCAGTTTCCATATTTCGGCTCTGCGATGGTGATATTGCCACGAAAGTCGTTTTTGAGGAGCTACTACCAATATTTTCGGGCTTAATTTTTCGAAACCCGCAAAATCTTCGAGACTCAAATGCGAAAAAAATCGCTTTATAAACTCTGGAGCTTGTGATTCATCAATTACAAAAAAACCTCCCCAGGGTCTATTTTGATCTTTCGAAACTACCGAAAAATCTTCTTTTGAAATAAATTCGGCAATTGTTTCAAAAACCAATTCCTTGGAGTTATTCTTGTCTAATTTCATTTTTATGAGTTAAATTTTTTCTACTATTTGTTACTCTAATCCTTTAATCATTCTAACATAATTTTATTCATATTAGTGATTTCAAAGCAATATTAAACAGTGATTCATTCTTTTTTCCACGTATTCACTAATTATTTACGAATCTTTTCAATTGCTCCTTGGAGTTTCATCCATGAATTGGTGGCAAAAAAGAGAAGCGACCTTTGGGTCTGACCATTACATACTTTTCAGATTACTGAATTTAATACCCAAATCGCTCCAATTTGTTCTTTTGTTGACGCCAATCTGGCTCTACTTTAATATATTGCTCCAAGAATACTTTTTTGCCAAAAAACTGTTCCATTTCTTTTCTTGCCTCTGTACCTACTATTTTTATGCGTTCGCCTTTGTGACCCAACAAAATCGCTCTTTGGGTGGCTCTTTCTACATAAATTTCACTGGAAACCTTTATGATATCATCGGATTCTTTAAAGGCCGTTATTACCACCTCGCAACTGTAAGGTACTTCTTTTTTGTAGTTCAAGAATATTTTTTCTCTGATAATTTCAGCTGCAAAAAACCTTTCGGGCTTGTCTGTTAACTCCTCCTTCGGGAAATAAGGCGGATGAACCGGCATCAAATTGATGATATTTTCCAAAAGACCATCTATTCCTACTTTTTGGAGTGCCGAAATCGAAAGAATCAAACTTGGGTTTAAAACCGCCTTCCAATGATCTATCTTTTCTTGTACAATTTCTGGTGTTGATAAATCTATCTTGTTAATTATCAGAATTATCGGACTTTGACATTTTTGTAATTTCTGAATTACATCCTCCTCGTCGTATTTCTCATAAATATCTGTTACAAAGAGTATCACGTCACCGTCTTCAATAGACCCATGCACAAACTCCATCATGGCGTTGTGTAGCTCATAGAGGGGCTTTATGATACCGGGAGTGTCACTATAAACCAATTGAAAGTCAAAATCCGAGGTTTCGCCATTCACAATTCCCATAATGCGGTGACGAGTAGTTTGAGCTTTAGACGTAATAATAGATAATTTCTCTCCCACCAATTGGTTCATGAGGGTCGACTTACCTACATTGGGTTTTCCAACAATACTTATAAAACCAGCTTTATGTTCTTTCATATTTGACTCCTTCTGTGGCCAGAAAGATATTACTTTACCGTCAATTTATTGTCAATCATTCGGTTTTGATATTGCTGCAAAAAACCTTTGAAATCTTGCTCCATCTTTTTAGCAATATGCCTTTCTTGATTTAGCAAATTGATTTTCAATCCCGAATCATTTGCAAAATTAAATAATCCTTTGGGTTTATCACCCTCAAATTGCATTACAAATTTATTAGAGTGCCATTGGTACTCCCCGAAATGATTTACGGCAAAGTTATTTTCGGATTGGCTGAAGACATTTTTGCCAAAAGCCAAAAACGGTTTTGGATAGTTTAAAAGGCTTAAAATAGAGGGCATCACATCAATTTGTTGTATGTTTTTGAGAGATTTTTCTTTCAAAATTTCTTTGGGAGAATAGAAAAATATTGGAACTCTGAACCGACCTATACTATTAGAAAACTCGGGCAAGGTGGCATGTGAAGAAGTATGGTCACCTGAAAAAACAAATATTGTATTTTTAAACCATGGCTTATTTTTAGCTTTTTCCAAAAACTTCTTGATGGCCAAATCTGTATAACTCAAAGTCTCATAAATCGGATGTGGGCCTTTTTTAAACTTACCTTTATATTTTGAAGGTATCTTAAATGGGTCGTGAGACGAAAGCGTAAAGACTGTGGAGAAAAAGGGTTGAGGGAATTTATCAACCTGTTTTTCCATATAATTGAGAAATTCTTCGTCCCAAATACCCCAAATCCCATCGAAATCTGAATCGTTAGCGTATTCATCTTTGCCGAAATAATGATCTATTCCTATCAAATTTGAGAAAGACTGAAAACCCATGGAGCCATTGGGTGCACCATGAAAAAAGGAAGTATGGTAGCCTTTTTCTTTGAGCAGAGCGGGTAGACTATTGAGCCTATTTGTAGAAAAAGGTGACAAAACAAAAGGCTGCGTAAAACTAGGAACCCCACACCAAATAGCCGGAAGAGCTTCGATAGATTTTTTGCCATTTGCAAAACAGTAATTAGAATAGAACGATTTTAATCTTAAACTATCCAAAAATGGTGTGAAACCGCCAGTATTCTGATCCTTATTGTACACTCCCGAAGCCTCCTCGCTATAACTTTCTATCACAAAGACCACAACATTCATGGGTTTGAATGGTTTCGAGGTATCTGGCACATGAATTGGGTTATATATCTTATCCAAATATTTTTCAGAGTCAAAATACGCCAATCGTTGTGTTTTTTGTTTTCCGAGGGTTTTGAAAATTGTAAACGGTGTATTGAAAACCAATGCTACTTGATTGGCCTCTTTCACATACTCACCCGCATGATTGAGCCCAAGCGGACGGGTAGCATGATGCAAGTCGCCCCCACGTAGCCCGGCCACAATCACAAAAACAGATAAA